>JANLZT010000156.1:0-2908 GCA_031366465.1 Betaproteobacteria bacterium
GGTCGAGCGCCCGCACGCTCAGCTCCAGCGTTGCCGACGCCGGGATCACGTTGTTGGCCTGGCCGGCCTGCAGCGCGCCGACGGTGACCACCGCCGCCTGCAGCGGGTCGATGTTGCGCGAGACGATGGTCTGCAGCGCCATCACGATGCTGGCCGCAGCGACGATGGGGTCGGCCGCGCGGTGCGGCATCGCGCCGTGGCCGCCGATGCCGGTGAGCGTGATCGTGGCGTAGTCCGACGAGGCCATCGCCGCACCCTCGCGCAGCACCAGATGGCCCTGGGCGATGCCGGGCATGTTGTGCATCGCAAAGACGGCGTCGCAGGGGAAGCGCTCGAACAGGCCGTCGGCCATCATGCGCAGCGCGCCGCCGCCGCCCTCCTCGGCCGGCTGGAAGATCAGGTGCAGCGTGCCGTCAAAGCCGCCCTGCTCGGCCAGGTGGCGCGCCGCGGCCAGCAGCATCGCGGTGTGGCCGTCGTGGCCGCAGGCATGCATCACGCCGCGGTGCACGCTGGCCCAGGCGGCGCCGCTGGCCTCATTGATCGGCAGCGCGTCCATGTCGGCGCGCAGGCCCAAGCGCTTGGTGCCGCTGCCGCGCACCAGCGTGCCCACCACGCCGGTGCCGCCGATGCCGCGCTCTACGCAAAAGCCCCAGCCTTCGAGCTTGTCGGCCACCAGGGCGGCGGTGCGGTGCTCTTCGAAGGCCAGCTCGGGGTGCTGGTGGATGTCGCGGCGCAAGCTGATGAACTCACCGGCCCGGGCCTGCAGCGCTTGCAGCAAATAGGTCACGGCCGGCTCACTGCGGCTGCAGGTTGATCTGCTTGGCAATCGTGCGGTAGCGCGCGGTCTCGGCCTCGAAGAACTTTGCCGACTCGGCCAGCGTCATCGGCGCTGCTGCGGCCTGGCTCTGCGCTGCCAGTTGCGCCCGCACCGCCGGGTCCTGCAGGGTCTTGCCCACGGCGGCATGCAGGCGGGTGACGATGTCCTCGGGGGTGTTCTTGGGCACCATGAAGCCGGTCCAGATCTTGTAGGAAAAATTCTTCAGCGCCTGGCCCTCGCTGGCGGCCGGCACGTTCTTCAGCAGGTCCGAGCGTTGCGCGCCGAGCTGGCCAATCACCTTCATCCGGCCTTGCTCGGCCAGCGCGCCCATCGCGGCGCTGTAGACCAGCACCGCAAAGTCAACCTGGCCGCCGCCGATGTCTTGCAGCAGCGGCGCGTTGCCCTTGTAGGGCACATGCGCCAGCTTGACGCCGGTGCTGGCCTGCACGTTCTCCAGGATCAGGTGGTAGAGCGAGCCCACGCCCACGCTGCCATAGGTCAGCGGCTTGTCGGCCGATTTGCGCGCCAGCGCGATCAGCTCGTCCACGGTGTTGACCGGCAGGTCTTTGCGGGTGACGAAGACCATCACCGCGTCGGCCACCGGGTGTACCAGGCGGAAATCCTCGGTCTTCAACTTGACCGCCGCGTTGGCCAGCGGCGCCAGGATCACCTCGTTGGGCGAGCCCTGGAAGATGTAGTAGCCGTCGGCCGGCGCGGCCAGCACCTTCTGCGCCGCCATCGCGCCGCTGACGCCGCCCAGGTTTTCCACCAGCACCTGCTGGCCCAGCTCCTTGCCCAGCGGGTTGAAGAAGATGCGGGCGATGGCGTCCGACGGGCCGCCCGCCGGGTAGGGCACCATCAGATTGACCGGCTTGGTCGGCCAGCCCTGGGCCAGGGCCGCGCTGGCGCTGAGCAGCAGGGTGGCCATCAAGGTCAATGAGCGGTGGATCTTCGTCATGGCAATTCCTGGGAGGGGTGAGGTCGGGCGGGGTGCGGGGCCACTGTAGGTTTGGGTCATTCCAAAGTCCAATGCATTGTTGTGAGCCCTATGATGAGTTATAGGCATACAAACTGAGGGCCCTGCCATGACCCTGGTGCAGCTCAAACACTTCATCGCGCTGGCGCAGGTCGGCTCGTTCAGCAAGGCGGCCCAGGCGCTGTTCCTGACCCAGCCGGCGCTCAGCCGCAGCATCCGTGCGCTGGAGGACGGCTTCGGCGCGCCGCTGTTCGACCGCCTCGGCCGGCGCATCGAATTGACGCCCTTCGGCCGCGACCGGCTGGCGCGGGCGCGTCAGCTGGTGGCCGATGCCGACGAGTTGCTGCCCGGCGGCCCGCAGGCCAGCGACGGCGATGCCGGTGTGCTGCGCATCGGCATGGGCTCGGGGCCCGGCGCGCTGCTGATGACGCCGCTGTTGATGCACACCGCCCAGCACCAGCCGCGCCTGCAGATGACGATCTCGCGCGCCGGCACCGCGCTGCTGGTGCAGGCGCTGCGCGATCGTGCGCTGGACGCGCTGGTCATCGACGCGCGCTCGCTGCGCCCCGCGCCCGACTTGCGCAGCGAGCTGCTGGGCGAATTGCCGGGCGCCTTCATGGTGCGGCGCGGCCACCCGCTTGCGCGCCGCCTTCAGGCGCCGGGTTTCGACGATCTGCAGCCCTACCCGATGGCCTCGACCCCGCTGTCCGACGAGGTGGCCCGCACCCTGGTCGAGCGCTACGGCCCCCAGGCCCATCCCGACGAGCGCGTCACGCTGCGCTGCGACGAGATCCCGAGCCTGGTGGAGGTCGCTAAGAACAGCGACGCAGTGGTGCTGGCGATCCGGGCCGCAGCGCCCGAGTTGGTCGAGTTGGGCTTGCGCCCGCCGCTGGACGCGAGTGCCCGCTTCGGGCTGGTGACCCTGGCGCGCCGCACCGAGCCACTGGCGTTGGCTGGCGTGCGCCAGCTGATGCAGCGGCTGCTGCAACCGGGTTCAACGCCCGGCTGAGCGGCTCTCAGACGCCGACCGTAGGCACCCAGTTGCCGTGGAAGCCGCCCGGGATGATGTGCGGGATGTGCACGCTGGCCACCGGCGGGCCGGCAAAGTCCTGCGC
>JANLZT010000163.1:0-3810 GCA_031366465.1 Betaproteobacteria bacterium
ATCGCCCCGTCCAGCCGGATCACCTCACCATTGAGCATCTCGTTTTCGATGATGTGCCTGGCCAGCTTGGCATAGTCGGCCGGGGTGCCCAGGCGGCTGGAAAAGGGCACGTCGGTTTGCCGCCCCGCCACGCAGTCTCCGCGCACGTCTCGCCCACTGCGAATCGAATTCCCCAGCGCGATCTACCACGTCACGTCGCGCTGTGACCTTCGCGGACCGATCCATGTCGACGATGCTGACCGTCATGCCCTGCAGGTGGTGGTGGCGCAGGCGATGGACGGATTTGAGGCCGAGGTCTTGGCCTATTGTCTGATGGGCACTTGCGGGTGGCCGAATACACCGTGTGCACCAGATGCCAGCCGCTGGTGGTCAGGGTCCTTGCTCGTCCAACAGCGTGCCGGCCCGCTTTGCCCTCCGGGCTGGGCCACTGATGCGCCGCTACAAACTCAGGCGCGCCGCAACTCCTCGCGAATCGCCTTGCGAACGATGCGCTCCAGGCTCTCGGCCTGGAGGGTTTGCTTCAGCGCCTCGTTGATGAGGGTCTGGTAGCCGCGATCACCGGCCTTCGACTTGAAGTGCTCGATCACCGCAGCATCCAGGAAGATGCTCACACGCTGCTTGTTCTGGCGCACCGCGCTGTCGGCGCCGCGCTGGCGCAGCACCAGCTTGCCGGCGCTGATGTCAGCACGGCGCAGTGGTGCGTCGTCGCGCGGGTCAGATGAGGTTTTCACGGTAGATGCCTTGCTCATGTCGGTCTGCCTTGCGCATCGAGATGATGCGGATGTGGTCGTCGGTTTCCGCCGTGACGATTACTACAAGGGCATCGCCAAGCGGCCCAAGCGTCACGAATCGCTCTTCGCCATAGGCAAAACGGCGATCCTCGAAGGTCACCGTCTGCCCCGACTCGATCACCCTCGGCGCGTCAGCCAAGTCGAACCCATGCTTGCTGAGGTTGTTCGCTTGCTTGTCGGGATCGAAGCCGTAGCGCATGGCCGTAGTATGTGTACAAATATATGTATTTTCAAGAGGGCGCGATGCCTTCTGGCTGCAGGCATACCCACACAGGCCCGCAGCGCTGCAGCGTGGCGGGCGCATGCCGATGGCGGCGTGACCATGACCGCACTGACTGCTGAAATCGGGTGATTTGCCTCGCCGACGGATTCGGCTGCCGGTCGCGAGTCCGGTGCAATACAATGGACTTAGTCCACTCAACTTGACCAACAGGTGTTGTCATGACCGTCACCGTCAACATTCACGAAGCCAAGACCCACCTGTCTCGCCTGGTCGATCAAGCGGCCAAGGGGCGTGAGTTCGTGATCGCCAAGGCGGGCCGGCCGATGGTCCGGGTGGTGCCTGTCGAGGCGCCGCCTGTTCTACGCGCGCTGGGTTTCCTGGCGGGTCAGGGCATCGTGCAGGCTGATGTGAAGTCGGCGCTTGCCGAGGATATCGACGCGATGTTCAACCCAGGCCGCTGAGCAGCAGCGTGTTGTTGCTCGACACCCACCTGCTGCTGTGGGCAGCATTTGAGCCGGCCCGGCTGTCGCCCAAGGCCACCAAGACGCTGCAGTCGCGTGACATCCCCTTGGCGTTCAGCCTGGCCAGCCTCTGGGAGGTGGCCATCAAGACCTCGCTGGGCCAACCTGATTTTTCCGTTGACCCGGGCTTGTTGCACCGTGCGCTGCTGGCCGAGGGCTTTGTCGAAGTGGCCATTGCTGCGCCGCACCTGGCGCGGGTGGCCACGCTGCCGTGGGTTCATCGCGATCCCTTCGACCGCCTGTTGGTGGCGCAGGCGATTGAGGACAAGCTCACGCTGCTGACGGCGGATGCCACGCTCAAGCGCTATGGGCGCTTCGTCAAGCTGGTTTGATGCCCTGGCGCTGGCCCGGACGCCAGGGGCGTTGCAGGACCTCATTGAAAGCAGCAACGCTCCTGCATGTCGATCCATGCCAAAAAGCCAGCCCTGACCACCATTTTTACCGGCCGCGAATTCAACCAAGGCGCCAGTGAGGCCAAAAACTCATCCCTGGCCGGGCCGGTGAACAACACGCGTAGCGGCCGCCCGTCGTCGACCTCCCGCGCGATGCTGACCTGATTGCGGCCTGGGGGCCCGAGCTGCTGATCGCCAATGAAGCCCAGCGCGTCAAGAACTGAAACACCGTGGCCGCGCGCGCGCTCAAGCGCATCGACAGCCTTTACGCGCTGGTGCTCACCGACACGCCGCTGGAAAACCGGCTGGAGGAGCTGATCTCCATCGTGCAACTGGTGGCGTGGGGGCGGCTGAGGATGCGCCCGCCCCACCAGCACCACCAAGCCCAGCAACAACCCCAACTGCGGCAGCGGCGGATGCGGCTGACCCGCCACTCCCCGGACCCGCGGCTGCCCTTGCTCGCCTTGGGCCTGCGCTGGCCGAGCTGCTGGCGCAGCGTCGGCGCTGGGTGAATGCAGCCCGCCCCGGCCTTGCCGCCGCCGGCCTCAAGCCTTCATTTCGGCGCCAGCCGGATCGCCCCGTCCAGCCGGATCACCTCGCCGTTGAGCATCTGGTTCTCAATGATGTGCCTGACCAGCTTGGCGTAATCGGCCGGGGTGCCCAGGCGGCTGGGGAAGGGCACGCCAGCGGCCAGCGCGTCCTGCACCGCCTGCGGCATCGTGAACAGCATCGACGTGCCGAAGTTGCCCGGCGCGATGGTCATGTTGCGGATGCCGTTGTGCGACAGGTCGCTCGCGCTCAGCCCGGCCGCAGGGAACGCAAACAGCGTCAGGTTCTATGAGACATCGTTGTCCCGGTGCCCAAAACGAGGCCTGCCAGTGTCTGCGCTGACTCCTCCAGCAACGGCACGGCCAGATGGCCCTTCGTGAGTGCGGCTGCCAACACCGCCATGTCACGCACGTACTCATGGATCATGAAGTTGCGCAGTTGTCTGCATTCAATCCACCCGGCCGCCGAACTCACCCAACCGAGACGTTCCGCGCGGGCCAGGTTGTCGATGGCCGGGCCCACGGGTTCGGCAAGCCAGGCCAGAACTGCGGGCAGCAGCTTGTCGCCAACGGTGTCTTGGAGTCGGCCGAAACGCGCCACAAAGGCGTCCACGCGCTCTGCCAGCTCAATGTCCTGGCGCAGCGTGGCCGCACGAGGCGGGTCCATCGGTTGCACGAAGAGACGGCTGTCGGTGATGCGCAGCAATTCGGCCTCGGCCAGCACCGTCTCAGCGAGGAACTGAAGCCGGTCACCGGGCATCTGCCGCAGTTCGGCCGCGCGACTGGTCACAGCGCGATGCCTTCTCGGCGCGCGGCAAGGATCAGCGGCGTTTCCTCAGACTGGGGGTCGGTGACCAGCACGTCGATCTTGCGTTCCCCGATCGCCCATTGAAGCCGGGCGCCGGTCCGCAAGGACACCGACAACTTGTCGGCGCCGGGTTCAGGGAGTTCGATCAATAGGTCGATATCGCCGCCACGAAGGTCGTCCCGCGTGCGCGATCCGAACAGGCTGACCCGCGCCTGCGGCCCCGCCACTTCCGCAGTGATGCGGCGGATGGCGTCGGCCTCCAGGGGTGTGATGCGCATGGCTTCAGATTCTAGGCCGCTGCAGTGGGCCTGGGGTGGTGGCTGCTGGATGGGGTGGTGCGTCCCTGTTCGGGCGCATCCAGCTCACTTCGGCGCCAGCCGGATCGCCCCGTCCAGCCGGATCACCTCGCCGTTGAGCATCTCGTTTTCGATGATGTGCCTGGCCAGCTTGGCATAGTCGGCCGGGGTGCCCAGGCGGCTGGGGAAGGGCACGCCGGCGGCCAGCGCGTCCTGCACTGCCTGCGGCAT
>JANLZT010000164.1:0-1775 GCA_031366465.1 Betaproteobacteria bacterium
GAATAGGCCGGCCCACCGGCGCCCGAGCGGATGCCCGCGACTGAGGCGGTGAAGATGATCGAGCCGCCCTTGCCGGCCTCAGCCATCTGCTTGCCGGCATGCTTGGCCATCAGCCAGGGGCCGATCAGGTTGACGCGCAGCAGCTCGGTCCAGGCCTCGGGCGTCAGGTCGAAGATGCTGGCCATGCCGCCCGAGATGCCGGCATTGGCGAATGCGATGTCGAGCTGGCCATAACTCGATATCGCCTTGGCCACCAGGCTGGCCACATCGGCCTCCAGGCCGGCGTCCATCTGCAGTGCGGTGGCGGCGCCACCGGCATCGACCACGCCGCGCGCGGTGTCGAACACCGCTGCGGTCTTGTCGCCCAGCACCAGCTTTGCCCCCTCGGCCGCAAACAGCAGCGCGCTGGCGCGGCCTATGCCTGAGCCGGCGCCGGTGATGATCGCGACCTTGCCTTCAAGACGTGCTGTCATGGAGCGCCCCCTCAAGCCGCAGGTGCCACGGCTTTGGGCGCGTAGCCCAGCACCGCCTTGACTTCCAGGAACTCGGCAAAGGCGTGATCGCCCCACTCGCGGCCGTTGCCCGATTGCTTGTAGCCGCCAAACGGCGCCATCAGATCAGGCCCGGCGCTGTTCAGGTTGACCTGGCCGGCGCGCAGGCGGGCGGCCACCTTGCGGGTGGCGTCGGCATCGCTGCCCGAGACATAGGCGGCCAGGCCATAGGGCGTGTCGTTGGCAATCGAGACCGCCTGGTCCACCGTGTCATAGCCCAGGATGGTGAGCACCGGGCCGAAGATCTCCTCGCGCGCCACCGTCATCTGGTTGTTGACATGGCCCAGGATGGTGGGCTTGACGTAATAACCCGTCTCCAGACCGGCCGGCTTGCCCGGGCCGCCGGCAACCAGCGTGGCGCCCTCTTGGATTCCGGTCTCGATCAGGCCCTGGATCTTGTGCCACTGGGTGGCCGAGATCACCGGGCCGAGCGCCGCACCGCTGTCGGGCGCGCCCACGGTGGTGGCCTCGGCGGCGGCCTTGGCGATCACCAGGGCTTCGTCCATGCGGTCATTGGGCACCAGCATGCGGGTGGGCGCATTGCAGGATTGGCCCGAGTTGCCCATCACGCCGCGCACGCCATTGATCACCGCGCGTTTGAAGTCGGCCCCCATCAGGTCAGGCAGGATGATGTTGGGCGATTTGCCGCCCAGCTCCTGGTGCACCCGCTTGACGGTGGGTGCGGCATTGCGCGCCACCTCGATGCCGGCGCGGGTGCTGCCGGTGAAGGACACCATGTCGACTTCCGGGTGGCTGGCAATCGCCGCGCCCACCGTCGGGCCGTCGCCATTGACCAGGTTGAACACACCCGCCGGCACGCCCGCCGCATGCAGAATTTCGGTCCAGACCTGGGCCGAGAAAGGCGCGATCTCGGACGGTTTGAGCACCATGGTGCAGCCCACCGCCAGGGCCGGCGCCACCTTGCAGGCGATCTGGTTGACCGGCCAGTTCCAGGGCGTGATCAGACCGCAGACGCCGATAGCCTCCTTGGCCACCAGGGTGCTGCCGCGCAACTCCGAGAACGCGTAATGTTTCAAAACCCCAAGCGCCGATTGCAAGTGGCCGATGCCCATCGCAGCTTGGGCCTTTTGCGCCAGCAGTACCGGGGCGCCCATCTCCTCGGTGATCGCGGCGGCCATGTCGGCATAGCGCTTTTGGTACTCGGCGATCACCCGCTCAAGCAAGGCCACGCGCTCGTCCACCGTGGTTTGTGAATAGCTGGCG
>JANLZT010000430.1:0-5265 GCA_031366465.1 Betaproteobacteria bacterium
GCGGGTGCGCCTGCGGGCGCTGACGGATGCCGACATCGCGCACTACCTGGCGTTGGAGCAGCCCTATGACTGCGCCGGCAGCGCCAAATGCGAAACCCTGGGCATCGCGCTGCTGGACGCGATCGAATCCGACGACCCGACCGCGCTGGTCGGGCTGCCGCTGATACGCACCTGCCGGATGTTGCGCGAGGCCGGCATCGACGTGCTGGCCGCCGCCGCATGACGGCCGCTGGTGGCGTCAAGCCCGGCAGCCTGGTGCTGGTGCCCAACACCCTCGACCTGGGCACCGACTGCCTGGTGGACCTGCGCGAGGTGCTGCCCCAGGCGGTGATTGACCGCGCCGCGCAACTGGGATTCTGGGTGGCCGAGAACGCCAAGACCACCCGCGCGCTGCTCAAACGGGTGGCTGAGCTGGTGCCGCTGGCCATGCCGCTGCAGCAAATCCAGATCAGCGAGCTGCCGAGGCCCGCCAAGGGCGGTGCGGCCCCCAAAACGGCCACGAAATCGGCCACCGAAGCGGCCGCACACGCCGCCGACCTGCGGCCTTTGCTGGCACCGGCATTGGCCGGCCACGACGTGGGCCTGCTGTCCGAGGCCGGCCTGCCCGCTGTGGCCGACCCCGGCGCGGCGCTGGTGCAGGCCGCGCACAGCCTGGGCGTGCCGGTGCTGCCGATGTCGGGCCCGAGTTCACTGCTGCTGGCGCTGGCGTCGAGTGGCCTGAATGGCCAGAGCTTTGCGTTTGTCGGCTATTTGCCGGTGGAAGCCACTGCCCGCGCTGCCCGCATCCGAGAGCTGGACGGCTTGTCACGCCGCACGGGGCAGACGCAGATCGCGATCGAGACACCCTACCGCAACGATGTGCTACTGGCGGCCTTGATCGAGCACTTGCAGCCCGGCACCCGCTTGAGCGTGGCCAGCGGCCTGACACTGCCCGGCGGCCGCTGCGAAACCCACGCCGTGCAGGCCTGGCGGGCGGCCCGGCCTATCCCTTTGGCGGGCCGGCTGCCGGCAGTGTTCTGTTGGCTGGCCGCCTGACCGGCGCCGCTGCCCACCCGATTGCGGGCCAGCAAGCCGGCCCGCCGGGCGCTCAGCTACTGCCGCCACCGCCCAGCAGTGACGCCACCTTGCGCTTGCTGCGGATATTGGGCGACAAGCCACGCACCGGCGCCGGCATGGCGGCTTTTTGATCCCAGGCCGGGCGGTGGTCCGCCGACGCGGCGGACACCGCCTCGTAGGGCTTGTCGAAGAACGGATCGGCCGCCGCAGCGCGGCGCGGCCGTTCGATCTCACGGACCGGCCGATCTGGCCGCTCGGGGCGCTCAAGCCGCTCCGGCCGCTCAACCCGCTCAGCATCGCGCGCAAACCGGTCCGCATCGCGGAAAGGGCTGTCCTCGGCCGTCTCCCGAGGCCGGTAGGGCGCGCGGCGTGGACGCTCATCGACCAGCTCAAAGGGCTCCAGCTCGATCTTGGTCTTGATCAGGCGCTCGATATCGCCCACCAGGCGGACATCGTCGCGATCGACCAACGTCACCGCCAGGCCCGAGGCGCCGGCCCGGCCGGTGCGGCCGATGCGGTGCACGTAGTCCTCGGCATTGAAGGGCACATCGAAGTTGAAGACCGCCGGCAGGTCGACGATGTCCAGGCCACGGGCGGCCACGTCAGTGGCTACCAGCAACTCGACCTCACCGCGCTTGAAGGCGTCAAGCGACTTCAGCCGCTCATCCTGCGATTTGTCACCGTGCAGCGCGGCAGTCTTCAGGCCCTCGCGCTCGAACGAGCGTGCCAGCCGCGCCGCGCCCAGCTTGGAGTTGACAAACACCAAAGCCTGGCTGAGCGCGCGGGTCTTGATCAACTGGCGCACCACGGCGCGCTTGTCGTCCTCGGCCACGCTGTAGAAGCGCTGCTCGACATTGGTGGCGGTGGCATTGGGCCGCGCCACCTCCACCGTGATCGGGTCTTGCAGATAGCTTTGCGCCAGCTTGCGGATCTCGGGCGAGAAAGTGGCCGAGAACAGCAGGGTCTGGCGCTGCTTGGGCAGGTAGCTGAGGATGCGCTGCAGATCGGGCAGGAAGCCGATATCGAGCATGCGGTCGGCCTCGTCAAGCACCACGTATTCCACCTGGTTGAGCACGCAGTTCTTGCCCTCGATGTGGTCGAGCAGCCGGCCCGGGGTGGCGATCAGCACCTCGACGCCGCGTTTCAACTCCAGGGTTTGCGGCTTCATGTCGATGCCGCCAAACACCACCGTGGAGCGGAGCTGGGTGTGCTTGGCGTAGGTTTTGACGTTGTTGGCCACCTGGTCGGCCAACTCGCGGGTGGGCGTGAGCACCAGCGCCCGCACCGGGTGGCGGGCCGGCGACATCGACGCGGTCTCGTGCTTCATCATCCGCTGCAGCAGCGGCAGCGAGAAGGCCGCCGTCTTGCCGGTGCCGGTCTGCGCCGCACCCATCACATCGCGCCCGGCCAGCACCAGCGGGATCGCCTTGGCCTGGATCGGCGTCATCGCGGTGTAGCCCGATTCAGCCACCGCGCGCAGCAATTTGGCGTCGAGCGCGAGGCTCTCGAAGCGTTGCGGTGCCGTGTCAGGGGCCGCGTCATGGGCCAGGATTGAGGCCGCGCTGGTGGCCGAGCTTGGGGCCGTGCTTGGGGCCGTGCTTCGCACGGTTGTCTCGGCAGCCGCAGCAACTGCGGCAACCGGATCGTCGATAAGGGTGTTGTCTGTCATGAACCCAGCATTATCCCTGAGACGTGAAATTCGTGGATATTTGTGATCGTCAAGCCGGTTTTTGCCCCGCACCCGTCCCTAAAATCCGCGCCTTCGCGCTGGCCGGACATCGGCCGCACCGCAGTGCCCGGGCCAGTCCTTCACGCATGAAAATCGTCTTGTTGGGGCCGGATGGCCAAGTCGGGTGGGAGCTGCAGCGCGCATTGGCGCCTTTGGGTGAGTTGGTCGCCCTGCCCCGCAGCCTGGCCGACCTGGCCCGGCCTGCGGCCCTGGCCGCCAGCGTGTTGGCGCTGCGGCCCGACGCGGTGGTCAATGCCGGCGCCTACACCGCTGTTGACCAGGCCGAGCGCGAGCCGGCGCTGGCCCACACCGTCAACGCCGCCGCGCCCGCTGCGCTGGCCCAGGTGATGGCCGGGCTGGGTGGCTGGCTGTTGCACTTCAGCACCGACTACGTGTTTGACGGCAGCGGCCACCAGCCGCGCAATGAAACCGCAGCCACCGGCCCCTTGAACGTCTACGGCCACAGCAAGCTGGCCGGCGAAGACTTGATCCGCGCCAGCGGCTGCCGCCACCTGATCCTGCGCACCAGCTGGGTCTATGCCGCCCGGGGCGGCAACTTTGCCCGCACCATGCTGCGCCTGGCAAGCGAGCGCGAAACCTTGAGCGTGATCGACGACCAGATCGGCGCACCCACCGGCGCCGACCTGCTGGCCGACCTGAGCGCCCACATGCTGTGCCGCGCCATGGCCGATGCCGGCGCCAGCCTGAGCGGCACTTACCACGCCGCAGCCGCCGGCCAGACCAGTTGGTGCGGCTATGCGCGCCATGTGCTGACCCAGGCGGCGATGCAGGGCGTGCTGCTGCGCGCCGGCCCCGAGTGCGTGCAGGCGGTGCCCAGCACCGCCTACGCCACGCTGGCGCAGCGCCCGCTCAACTCCAGGCTCGACACCCAGAAGCTGCGCGACACCTTTGGCCTGACGCTGCCGCCCTGGCAGTCTGGCGTGGACCGCCTGCTGCACGAAATCCTGCCCACCACGCTGATCGGCAAACCATGAAATTCACCGCCAGCCGATTGCCTGGTGTGGTCCTGATCGAACCCGTGATGTTTGGCGACGAGCGTGGCTGGTTCATGGAAAGTTTCAACCAGGCGCGCTTCCAGCAAGGCTTGGCGGCGCTGGGCCTGCCCTTGCCGGGGCCATTTGTGCAGGACAACGAATCAGAGTCCGCTGTCGGCGTGCTGCGCGGCCTGCATTACCAGCTGGCGCCCCATCCGCAGGGCAAGTTGGTGCGGGTGGTGCAAGGCGCCGCACTGGACGTGGCGGTCGACATCCGGCGCGGCTCGCCCACTTTTGGTCAGTGGGTGGCCGAGCCGCTGAGCGCCGATAACCGCCGCCAACTGTGGATCCCTGAAGGCTTTGCCCACGGCTTTGTCGCCCTGCAGGACAACACCCGCTTCCTCTACAAGACCACTGATTTCTACGCCAAGGACTGCGAACGCGCGATCCGCTGGGACGACCCCCACATCGGCATCGCCTGGCCCGCCGGGCTGCAGCCCCGCCTGGCAGACAAGGACGCGCAAGCACCCTTGCTGGCCAACGCCGAAACCTTCTGAACAACCCCCAAACCCCTGATGCCCGAAGCGATGAGCCCAGACACTGCCAGCCAAGAACCCACCGCCTACCAGGCATTGCAGACACAACTGCGCCAGCAGCCTGGCAGTTGGCTGGTCACCGGCGTGGCCGGCTTCATCGGCAGCCATTTGCTGGAAACGCTGCTGGGCCTGGGCCAGCGGGTGGTGGGGCTGGACAACTTTGCCACCGGGCATCGGCACAACCTGGACCAGGTGAGGGCCATCGTCGGTGAGGCGGCCTGGCAGAACTTCCAATTCATCGAAGGCGACATCCGCAACCTGGCCGACTGCCAGCGCGCCTGCCTTGGGGCTGACCGGGTGCTGCACCAGGCCGCGCTGGGCTCGGTGCCGCGGTCACTGGCCGATCCGATCACCACCAATGCGGCCAATGTCACCGGCTTTTTGAACATGCTGGTGGCCGCCCGCGATGCCGGTGTCAAACGCTTTGTCTACGCGGCCAGCAGCAGCACCTATGGCGACCATCCCGGCCTGCCCAAGGTCGAAGACACCATCGGCAAGCCGCTGTCGCCGTATGCGGTGACCAAATACGTCAACGAGCTGTATGCCGACGTGTTTGCCCGCAGCTATGGCATGGCATCGATCGGGCTGCGCTACTTCAACGTGTTCGGGCCGCGGCAAGACCCGAACGGCGCCTACGCGGCGGTGATCCCCAAATGGGCAGCGGCGATGCTGACCGGCCAGGCAGTCCACATCAATGGCGATGGCCAGACCAGCCGGGATTTCTGCTTTGTGGCGAATGCCGTGCAGGCCAATCTGCTGGCGGCGATGACCGAGGATGCGGCAGCGGTGAACGAGGTCTACAACGTGGCGGTGGGCGAACAGACCACGCTGACGGGCTTGCACGCGATGCTGGCGCAGGCCCTGCAAGCGCAACGCCCGGGGCTGGCAG
>JANLZT010000227.1:0-2850 GCA_031366465.1 Betaproteobacteria bacterium
GGCGCGCGCAATCGGCGCGATCCAGCTCACCTCACCGGCCAGGTTGTCGGCCTCGTCGATGCCCTTGATGGTGATGCAGCGCTGCTCGCCCTGGGCATTGGCATAAGTGACGGTGGCACCAAAGAAGACCTGGTCACTGCCATGGTGCAGCGCCGGGTCGGCGACCTCGGCGATGTCGAGCCGGCGGGTGAGGAAGCGGATGCGCCGGTCGATCTCGCGCAGCCGTTTTTTGCCGTAGAGGTAGTCGCCGTTCTCCGAGCGGTCGCCGTTCTTGGCGGCCCAGGAGACGATCTCGACGATCTTGGGCCGCTCGTCGTCGATCAGCGCCAGCAACTCGCCGCGCAGGCGCTGGTAGCCGGCGGGGGTGAGGTAATTCTTGCTGCCGGCGGGCAAGGCGGGCTGGGCCGGGCCAGCGTCGTCATCGCCGTCATCGGTCTCGCCATCGGGCTCGCGGGTGAAGGCTTTGTTCATGGTGCGACGGATCCCAAGTTGGTGGCCAACGGCGCGCCAGCAGCGGCCAGCGCGCCGCTGCGCCAGGCGCCCGGGGCACTGCCGGTCCATTTGCGAAAGGCGCGGTAGAAGGTGCTGGCGTCGTTGAAGCCCAGGCGGGCGGCGATCTCGCCCACGCTCAAGCGGCCGTCGCGCAGGTGCTGCAAGGCCAGGTCGCGCCGCACCTCGTCCTTCAACTGGCCCCAACTGGCGCCCTCGTCGTCCAGCCGGCGCCGCAGCGTGGCGGGCGACAGGCACAGCGCCCGGCCCAGCATGGCCAACGTGGGCGCGGCATCGCCCCGGTCCAGCGCGGCTCGGCACTCGCGGCGGGCGCGGTCGCTCAGGCCGGTGGCCGTCACCTGCTTCAAGAACACCGACTGCGGCGCATCGCGCAAAAAAGCTTTGAGCCCGGCCGGGGTGATGGCCACGGCGGCCCGCAGCACCCGGGCGTCGAAGCTGATCGCGGTGGCAGGCGCATCAAAGCGGATCAAGGGCGAGAACATGCGCCGGTATTCGTCGGCATGCGCTGGCGCTGGGTGGCCCCAGTCCAGCCGTGCCAAGGGCACGCGACGGCCGGCCAGCCAACACAGCAGGCCGTGCAACATCACCAGCAGGGTCTCATCGGCAAAGCGGCGGGCGTCTTGCGCGTCGGCATCCGCGCGCCCAGCGGCGATGCGGCTGCTGATGGTGATGCAAGCCTGCCCGGCGCCGCTGCGCAGCGACAGGCCGATGTCATCCAGGCACAGCCCAAAACCCCGCAAGGCCAGCCGCAACGCCGCGCCGACCTCGGCCTGCCCGGCCAGCGCATGGCAGAGCATGGCAAACGTGCCCACCTTCATCCGGCGGGCGTCGAGGCCAAAAAATTCATCGTCCAGCGCTTGAGCCACGCCCAGCCACAACGCTGCAAAGGCTGCGGCCGGCACCCGGGCATCGGGCCGCGCCAGGCTGTTGGCATCGATGCCGGCCTGCGCCAGCACCGCCCCGCGCTGCGGGCCAGACAGCGCCCGCAGCGCACTGCGCACAAAGGCGATCGACACCGTGGGCGCGGCTTGGGCGGGCGCGCTGGATGCGGGTGTGCGGGCGGGGTGCATGGCGCGATTCTGGCAAATTGCGTCAGGCCGGTGAGCGTTCGCGCACTCGCAGGCCGGGCCGGGCCGGCCTAGACTCTGCGCTGGCCTGCGCTGTGGCCGGCTTTCAGGTTGCCAGCGCACCACCCCAGCCGCCCAGGAGACCGCCCCCATGACCGATCTGACCACTGAGTACCAGGCGCTGGCCCAGTACCGCCCCACCCACAAGGTGCGCTTTGTCACCGCCGCCAGCCTGTTCGACGGCCATGACGCGGCCATCAACATCATGCGGCGCATCCTGCAAGGCATGGGCTGCGAGGTGATCCACCTGGGCCACAACCGGTCGGTGGACGAAGTGGTCACGGCCGCGCTGCAAGAGGACGTGCAGGGCATCGCCGTCAGCAGCTACCAGGGCGGCCACAACGAGTACTTCAGCTACATGGTGGAGCTGCTCAAGGCCCGCGGCGGTGAGCACATCCAGGTGTTTGGCGGCGGCGGCGGGGTGATCGTGCCGGCCGAGATCAAAGCCCTGGCCGAGCTGGGGGTGCGCATCTTCAGCCCCGAGGACGGCCAGCGCATGGGCCTGGCCGGCATGATCGGCGAGATGGTGATGCGCGCCGACCGCGACCTGTCGCCCTATGCGCCCAAGGCCGTGCCAGCCGTGCAGGGCCACAGCGAGGCGGCCTGGCGGGCGCTGGCCCAGCTGATCACCGCGCTGGAGAACAAACAGGTCGAGCCCGGCCTGCTGACCGATCTGCTGGCCGCTGCCAAGCTGTCCAAAACCCCGGTGCTGGGCATCACCGGCACCGGCGGCGCCGGCAAGTCCAGCCTGACCGACGAGCTGATCCGCCGCATCCGGCTGGACCAGGACGATGCCCTGCGCATCGCCGTGATCAGCATCGACCCGTCGCGCCGCAAGAGCGGTGGCGCGCTGCTGGGCGACCGCATCCGGATGAATGCGATCGGGCCGTGGAGGGACGGACAGAAAGTCTACGTACGCAGCCTGGCCACCCGCGACACCGGCAGCGAAATCAGCGCCGCCCTGCCCGACGTGCTGGCCGCCACCAAGGCGGCGGGCTTCGACCTGATCATCGTCGAGACCTCGGGCATCGGCCAGGGCGATGCGGCCATCGTGCCGCTGGTGGACGTGGCGATGTATGTGATGACGCCCGAGTTCGGCGCTGCCAGCCAACTGGAGAAGATCGACATGCTCGACTTCGCCGAGTTCGTGGCCATCAACAAGTTCGACCGCAAGGGCGCACTGGATGCCCTGCGCGACGTGGCCAAGCAGGTG
>JANLZT010000303.1:0-2598 GCA_031366465.1 Betaproteobacteria bacterium
GGCCAGCACGCCGTGGTGGTGCAAGTCGAGCGCGCAGTTCAACGCGGTCTGGCCGCCCATCGTGGGCAGCAGCGCCATCTTGTCGTCGGGGAAGGCCAGCCGCTCCTTGGCAATGATCTGCTCGACCACCTGCCAGGTGATGGGCTCGATATAGGTCACGTCCGCCGTGTCGGGGTCGGTCATGATCGTCGCCGGATTCGAATTCACCAGGATGACCTTGTAGCCCTCCTGGCGCAGCGCCTTGCAGGCCTGGGCGCCGGAGTAGTCGAACTCACAGGCCTGGCCGATGATGATCGGGCCAGCGCCGATGATGAGGATGGATTTCAGGTCGGCGCGCTTAGGCATTTTCTTTTTTCTCCGCTTGCGCGCTCATCAGCTGGGTGAAGCGGTCGAACAGGTAGGCGATGTCATGCGGCCCTGGCGAGGCCTCGGGGTGGCCCTGGAAGCAAAACGCCGGCCGGTCGGTGCGGGCCAGGCCCTGCAGCGTGTGGTCGAACAGGCTGACATGGGTGGGCCGCAGGTTGGCCGGCAGGCTGGCCTCATCCACCGCAAAACCATGGTTCTGGCTGGTGATCGAGACCCGGCCGCTGTCGAGATCCTTGACCGGGTGGTTGGCGCCGTGGTGGCCGAACTTCATCTTGAAGGTCTTGGCGCCCGAGGCCAGAGCCATGATCTGGTGGCCCAGGCAGATGCCGAAGGTGGGGATGCCGGCGTCGATCAGCGTGCGCGTCGCGGCGATGGCGTAGTCGCAGGGCTGCGGGTCACCCGGGCCGTTGGACAAAAAGATGCCGTCGGGCCGCAGCGCCAGCACCTCGGCCGCCCGGGTTTGGGCCGGCACCACGGTGATGCGGCAGCCGCGGCTGGCCAGCATGCGCAGGATGTTGCGCTTGACGCCAAAGTCGTAGGCCACGACGTGAAATCTGGGTTCGGCAAGCTGGCCGTAGCCCGTGCCCAGCACCCACTCGGTCTCGGTCCAGGGGTAACTGGCTGGCGAAGTGACGACGCGCGCCAGATCCTGCCCGGCCATGTCGGGCGCCGCCTGGGCCCGGGCAATCGCCGCAGCGACGTCGGCCTGGGTTACAGAGCTGCCGGCCTCAAAGGTGGTGATGCAGCCGTTTTGCGCACCCTGGCTGCGCAGCACCCGGGTCAGCCGGCGGGTGTCGATGCCGGCGATGGCCACCGTGCCCTCGCGTTTGAGGTAGGCATCGAGCGTCATGCTGGCGCGGAAGTTGGACATCCGCACCGGCAAGTCCTTGATGATCAGCCCGGCGGCATGGACTTGGGACGCTTCGACGTCCTCCTGGTTGACGCCGTAGTTGCCGATATGCGGATAGGTCAGGGTGACCATCTGCCGGCAATAGCTGGGGTCGGTGAGGATTTCCTGGTAGCCGCTCAGCGCGGTGTTGAACACCACCTCGCCCACAGTGACGCCCGCCGCGCCGATGGAAATGCCCTGAAAAACCGTGCCGTCTGCAAGTGCCAGGAGAGCGGGGGGCAGGTGAGGCAGCAGGGGCAGCAAGACAATGACTCCGGAAGTCGCGCGCGCCCAGATTCACTCTTCAACGCGCTTCGGGTGACGCGGCAAGATGGAAGTCCGGTGGGGAACTTCTCAGGAGTTTCGCTGGGCTGCGGGTGGTGGCAGGTAAACCTGAGAATTATAGCCTGGCCGGGTTTGCCCGGATGACCGTGCCATCACCCAAGCGCCTTGGGGAACTTACAATGCGCCTCGCGGCTCTGAACCGCTGTTGCAACAACCACTGGAGCTTCCATGAACGAACAAAGCCTGCAAACCTTTTCCGGCCTGGCCGGCTCAGGCACGCTGGCCGCAGACCGCAACCGCGTGCTGCGCAACACCTATTGGCTGCTGGCGCTGTCGATGGTGCCCACGGTGCTGGGTGCCTGGATCGGTGTGACCACCGGCATCACCATGGCGCTGGGTGCCGGCATGAGCGCGGTGGTGTTTCTGGCGGGCGCCTTTGGTTTCATGTTCGCGATCAACAAGACCAAGGATTCGTCCGCTGGCGTTTACGTGCTGCTGGCCTTCACCTTCTTCATGGGCCTGATGCTGGCGCGCATGCTGTCGATGATCCTGGGCTTCAAGAACGGCTCGTCGCTGATCATGACGGCCTTCGGCGGCACGGCAGTGGTCTTCCTGGGCATGGCCACGCTGGCCAGCGTGATCAAGCGCGACTTGACCAATATGGGCAAGTTCCTGTTTGTTGGCGCGCTGATCCTGCTAGTGGCGGGCATCGTCAACATCTTCATGCAGTCCACCGCGATGATGATGACGCTGTCGGTGCTGGCCATCGTGATCTTCTCGGGCTTCATGTTGTTCGACATCAAGCGCGTGATCGACGGCGGCGAGACCAACTACATCAGCGCCACGCTGGCGATCTACTTAGACATCTACAACGTGTTCCAGAGCCTGCTCGCCATCCTGGGCATCGCCGGTGGTGAACGCGACTGATTGCCGGGCTGCGGCCTGATGTCACAAGGCTCCCTCGGGAGCCTTTTTCATTTTCAGGGCCGCTCGAAAACGGCCATCGACTCCACATGCGCCGTGTGCGGGAACATGTTCACCGCCCCCGCCGCCACGCA
>JANLZT010000370.1:0-1818 GCA_031366465.1 Betaproteobacteria bacterium
GCGCTCGATTGCGGCGCCACCACCATCAACGAGGCCATGAAGCTGGCCTGCGTGCGCGAGATCGCCAACCTGGCCAAGGCCGAGGCCAGTGACGAGGTGGCCGCGGCCTATGCCGGCAAGGAGCTGAAGTTCGGCCCCGACTACATCATCCCGACGCCGTTTGACGTGCGGCTGATCCTGCGCATCGCGCCAGCCGTGGCCCGGGCGGCGGCTGAATCAGGCGTGGCGCTGCGGCCGATTGCCGACCTGGAGGCCTACCGCCAGCAGCTGACCCGATTTGTCTACCAGACCGGCATGGTGATGCGGCCGGTGTTTGCCGCCGCGCGCGCCGCCTGCAGCAACAACGCCGCCCGGGTGGTGTATGCCGAGGGCGAGGACGAGCGGGTGCTGCGGGCGGTGCCGGTGGTGCTGGAGGAAGGCCTGGCCCGGCCGGTGCTGATCGGCCGGCCGGCGGTGATTGCGATGCGCATCGAGCGCGCCGGCCTGCGCATCAAGCCGGGCGTCGACTTCGAGCTGTGCGACCCCGAGAACGACCCGCGCTTTCGCAGCTATTCCACGCTCTACCACCAGTTGATGGGCCGCGAGGGCGTGACGCCCGAGGCGGCCAAGGCCACCGTGCGGCGCAGCAACACGCTGATCGCCAGCCTGATGCTCAAGCGCGGCGAGGCCGACGCCATGCTGTGCGGCCTGGTCGGCCGCTACGAGGCCCACCTGGACCATGTGCGGCATGTGATCGGCCTCAAGGCCGGCGCCCGCAGCCTGGCGGCGATGAACGCGTTGACGCTCGATGAGCACACCCTGTTCATCACCGACACCTTTGTCAACGACGAGCCCAGCGCCGAGGAGCTGGCCGACATCGCGCTGATGGCAGCGCAAGAGGTGCGGCGCTTTGGCATGCCGGCCAAGGTGGCCTTTTTGTCGCACTCGATGTATGGCAGCTCGCCCCGGGCATCGGCACGCCGCATGCGGGCCGCGCGCGACCTGTTCGTGCAGCGCGCGCCCGACATCGAATGCGATGGTGAGCTGCAGGGCGATGCCGCGCTCTCGGAAGTCATCCGCCACAGCTTTCTCAGCGATGCCACGCTCAAAGGCGCGGCCAACCTGCTGGTCTGTCCCAACCTGGACGCCGCCAACATCCTGTTCAATGTGCTCAAAGTAACCGCCAGCCACGGCGTGACCATCGGCCCGATCCTGCTGGGTGCGGCAGCGCCAGCCCACATCCTCACCCCCTCGGCGACGATGCGGCGGCTGGTCAACATGACGGCGCTGGCGGTGGCCGATGCGGCCGAATTGCGCGAGGCCGGCGCTGCTGCGTCGAAAGTACCCGCGCTGTAACCCGCTGGCCAGCCCCTGCCGCCGATACTTGCGGCCTTCTCCAGCCCCACCGGGACACCCCATGTCACGCGC
Source organism: Betaproteobacteria bacterium (assembly GCA_031366465.1). Classification (GTDB taxonomy): domain Bacteria; phylum Pseudomonadota; class Gammaproteobacteria; order Burkholderiales; family Burkholderiaceae_C; genus Pseudaquabacterium. The sequence goes on from JANLZT010000370.1 coordinate 1,408, forward strand.
CACCAAGATCGTCGCCACCCTCGGCCCCGCCAGCAGCGACCCCGATGTGCTGGAGCGCCTGCTGCGGGCCGGCGTGGACGTGGTGCGGCTGAACTTCAGCCACGGCAAGGCGCAGGACCACATCGACCGGGCCGCGCTGGTGCGCCGCATCGCCCAGAAAGTGGGCAAGCCGGTGGCCATCATGGCCGACCTGCAGGGCCCCAAGATCCGGGTCGGCAAGTTTGCCGATGGCCAGGTGCGGCTGGTCAATGGTCAGGCCTTTGTGCTGGACGCCGCCCGCGCCGAGCCCGGCGCGCTGGACGGCGTGGGCCTGGACTACAAAGAGCTGCCGCGCGATGTGAAACCCGGCGACACCCTGCTGCTCAACGATGGCCTGATCGTGCTGACGGTGCAGGCGGTGCGCGGCGAGCA
>JANLZT010000392.1:0-10548 GCA_031366465.1 Betaproteobacteria bacterium
GCTGCTGGTGCCCACCGCGTTTGCCGCCAACATCGTGCGGGTGATGATCCTGGTGCTGGTCACCTACCACTTTGGTGACGAAGCCGGCCAGGGCTTTGTGCACAGCTTTGCCGGCATGGTCTTGTTCATGGTGGCGCTGGGGCTGATGCTGGTGCTGGACAAGGTGCTGGGGCTGTTCATGGCGGCGCACCGGGTGGCAGGGGGCAGCGCACACAATGGCCCCTCAGTCGGTCGATTTGATTGACTGTCCTGCACAGGAGATTGGGCATGCAAGCCATCCGCGAAACGCTGGACGTCATCGACAGCTCGGTCACCATCCGCTTGCCGGCCACCTTTGCCGCCCGGCGGGTTGAAGTCATCGTGTTGCCGGCCGTGGAACAAGGCAGCGCAGCCCAGCAGCCCGAGCGCCGGCACCAACCCGCCCCCGACTTGGCTGGCACGCTCATTCATGACGATCTGATAGCGCCCGCTGTCAGTGCCGAGGATTGGGACGCGTTGAAGTGATTCTTCTCGATACCCATGTGTGGGTGCGATGGTTGGCACCCGCGGCACATCCGCTGCCGGCCAGGGTGCAGGCGGTGATTGCGGCAGCAGACCGCTTGGCGGTGTCGGCCATCTCATGTTGGGAAGTCGTGCAGTTGCACAAACGCGGGCGCATCGAATTGATGATGGATGTGAATCAATGGTTGGACAAGGCGCTGGCGGGCTCGGGTGTTGAATGCATTGCCATCAACCGCGAGATTGCGGCCCGGGCAGCAAGCTTGGGCGATGTGCACCGCGACCCCGCAGACCGTTTCATCATGGCCAGCGCGATCACGACGGGCCTGCCACTTTTGACACTGGATGAGGCCATCCACCAGTATCCTGAAATGGTCGGGTTGTTGGCATGAAAGTCGCCCACATCAAGGCCATCCTGGCGCAGTTGATGCTGGCCGCCTTTGCCGGCGGGCAGGCCTGGGGCGAGGCCTGCCCGGTGCACCCGGCCTTTGTGTCGGATCTGGCGCAGGCCATCCCGTTGGCCCTGCAGCCGCAGGCCTTCGGCAAAGCTGCGGGCTGATCCGCCCAATCTGTTGCAGGCCACTCTGATGCACCCGGCCCTGTCTGCTCATCGCGCCTCCGTAGCTGCCCTGTGCCGGTTGTCCGGGGTGAAACGGCTTGAACTGTTCGGCTCGGCCGCCCGGGATGATTTTGATCCCGGGCACAGTGACTTCGACTTTCTGGTGGAGTTTGACGATTCGGATCACGGCGATCCACTGCAAAACTACTTTGGTTTGAAAGAAGCGCTGGAGCGGCTGCTGGGCCGCCCGGTTGATCTGGTGATGCCCGCTGCCGTCAAGAACCCCTACATCCTGGCTTCCATCAACCGTGACAGGCAGCTTGTCTATGGTCCGTGATCCGCGTGCCTGGCTTTGGGACATTCAGCAGGCTTGTCAAAACCTTGCGGCGTTTTTGCACGGGGTTGATCTGGACGCGTACCTGGCCAATGCGCTGGTGCGCGCCGGTGTGGAGCGGCAGTTCGAGATCATCGGCGAAGCGCTTTCGCAACTATCCCGGTCAGCGCCTGAGCTTGCCCAGCAGGTGCCTGATCTCAAGCAAATAGTCGGCTTTCGGAATGTTTTGATTCATGGCTACGCCACGGTTGACAACGAGCGAGTTTGGCGCATTGCACAAAGTAGATTGCCAATCCTGTCAGCGACGATGCTTGCTATGTTGTCCGAGCCGCGTGACCCGCCATGAAAGGACGCTGTATGAAGAATCATGATTTACCCACTGATGATCTTCGGGCTGAATACCACCGTCAAGACCTGGGCACCATGGTGCGCGGCAAGTACGTCCGACGAGTCAAGGCAAGGCTCGCCGCCAAAAAACCATCAACCGGCAAGGCAGTGGCTTGACCCGTCATCTCACGCCCTCGAATCGGCAGCCCAGCAGGCTGTCTGCAGTGCTGGCTGTGTCCCTCGCGATCAGGGTTTGTTTCAAATGAACGGCCAATTGTCCTTCCAGCCCTTCCGCGTTCCTGACTACAACGCCCACTACGACGGCGCCTATGACGAGCGTGGCCTGCTATGGCGGCGCCTGGGCGCCCTCGACAAGGCAGGTAATCTGATCCAGTTGATGGGTGACACGCCAGTCAGCAGCGTGCTGGAGTTTGGTTGCGGCACGGGTGCAGTGCTGGCGCAATTGGCACGCCTGGGTGTGGGCAGCCGGCATGTCGGCGTCGATCTTGCCGATCCAGGCGCGCACCAGGATCCGGGCGCGTCCGGCCTGGAATTGCTGCGCTTCGATGGCAAATTGCTGCCCTTCGAAGATGATGCGTTTGACCTGGTATTTGCCAGCCACGTGATTGAGCATGTGCCAGACCCGCGAGCGGCGCTTGCCGAAATGGCCCGTGTTGCCAAGCGCTGTTTGTATGTCGAAGTGCCTTGTGAACTTCACCTTCGATCCAACTACGCAGATCTTCAGCGCTCTTTGAATATCGGTCACATCAACGCCTACACACCGGAATCATTCCAGCTCTTGCTTGAAAGTTGCGGCTTGCCGTTGTGCGGAATGGGCTTGTTTGATCACAGTCTTGATGTTCACAGCTTCGGCCCGGGGCGGGCGGCTGGGTATCTGAAATTTACTGTCCGACGCACGCTGCTGGCATTCAATCCCAGACTCGCCAGCAGGCTGTTCACCTACCACTGTGGCGCCATCGCGAAATGGTGAAGCGATGATTCTTACCAAATCGCTTTCAAAGATATCGAATTGGGTGTTGCCTTTGGGCTCGGCGCGGATTTTGTTGCGTTGCTGGGCCGACGGCACTCGATGCGCGCCTAGCGCTTGACTCCTGACAATGCGATCCACCTCGCCCCTGAAATGATCGAGCTTTTGGTATGACCTTGCCCCGAATTAAAGCTATCACCATTCTTCTGCTCTGCCTGGCCGCCTTTGCCGGCGGCCAGGCCTGGCGGCCCACCGCCCGGCTGGCCGACACCCGGCCCAAGGTCGACCTGGAGACGATGTTCCCCAAGGCCTTTGGCGACTGGCGGCTGGACGAGCGCATGCCGCTGCAACTGATCTCGCCCGACACCCAGGCGATGCTCAACAAGCTCTACAACCAGACCTTGAGCCGTACCTATATCAACGCCAAGGGCGAGCGCATCATGCTGTCGGTGGCCTATGGCGGCGACCAGTCCGACGCCACCCGGGCCCACCGGCCCGAGGTGTGCTACCCGGCGCAAGGCTTCCAGCTCAATGACCGGCAAGACGGCGCGCTGTCGCTGGGCGACCGCACGCTGCGGGTGCGCCGGCTGGTGACGCAACTGGGCGGGCGCATCGAGCCCCTCACCTACTGGATCACCGTGGGTGAGCGCATCACCATCAGCGGCACCGAGCAGAAGCTGGCGCAGTTGTCCTACAGCACCCGCGGCGTGGTGCCCGACGGCATGCTGGTGCGGGTATCCAGCATCGACCGCGACAGTGCCAAGGCCTACCAGCTGCAGCAAGCCTTTGTGGTGGACATGGCGCACGCCATCCCGCCGGCACTGCAGGCCCAGGTGATAGGGCGGCGCGCGGGGTAAATCTCCGTGCGCTTGGCTGCTTTGGTGCCGGCCAGTAAATCTCAGCGGGTCTGTTCCCGCCGCGCGCTGCGATTTTCGAGACATCGACCGCAGGGAGAGCTGAAGCCGAGCCTCAATTACTCTGGGATGCAGAGAAGTTTATTTAGACTGGATCAACGCGGAGTTCAGTCGATCTAACTGCATGGCATCGCATCTTTGGCAGCGGCAAGGAATGCAGCCAATACCACACTGTACGGACAGTGCTGCGGCGCGCAATAAATCATGAATGATGATGGGAATTGCGCGGGGATGATATGAGAATAAAGTTGCTTTTGAAGAGATCCAGCGCATTGGTAGGTATGGTTCGGGATTTCAAGAATATCTGCATATTGGTGCATGTAACTCTATTTCGCTCCGCGAAAATTGCGAAGTATATTGACAATAAATCTCCCAGAAAGTTGCAAATTGGGTCAGGGCCAACTGCACTTCCCGGTTGGCTTTGCACGGATATAGCTCCAAGATCGCCTGAAATTATCTATCTTGATGCGACAGCACGGTTTCCATTTGAGGATAATACGTTCGACTTTATTTATTGTGAGCACATGATCGAGCATATTTCATGGGCGCAGGGATTGTTTATGCTTGGTGAGTGTCGGAGAGTTTTAAAAAAAGGCGGCGTCGTCAGGGTTGCGACGCCAGATTTGAAGGTTTTGATTGATTTATACAATAACTCGAATACCGCATCAGGTCAGGCCTATGTAAAATGGGTTACGGACAGTTTTCTCGTGAACATCGATGTCTATTGGGCTTCGTTTGTTATCAACAATGCATTCGGAAATTGGAACCATAAATTTATCTACGACGGCAACTTGATGGAACACGCGATGCGTACCGCTGGCTTCACTATTATTGAGCGATGCAATTACGGCTTGTCTGAGAATCCGCATCTAGTTGGGATTGAATCGCACGGAAAAAATATTGCCACCAATCCGATGGCTATCTTCGAGACAATGATTTTTGAGGCGCGATGAAACGGATGATTGCGCGCTTGGCCCGCGACCGTATTTGCCTTTGATTGCGACAGTCTTTCGATGGCTTTAGATGTTGTGAGCAGCAAGGTACCATCGCGGTCAACGCGGGTCAAAGTTGGCAGCGGTTTGGATCGATAAGACATGCATCGCTCGTTGGCACCGCAATTTGATTTCTTTCCTATTAAGTTCTTGGCCCTGTAACCCTCACGTTCGTCCCGCCGCATGAGTCTGGATACCAAATATGATGCCTTCTACGCAGAAGATTCCGCGCGTGTAGCACATACTGACGTTGTGGTTCATGGCTGGCCGCGCGACCGTGTGCAGGCCATCGTGCACTTGCCACTGCAGGGTGGCTCAATTCTGGACGTTGGCTGTGGTGACGGCCGCTTGCTGTACCAGTTCCGCCACCGGTTCAGCCGCCTGGTGGGGCTGGAGTACTCGGCCAGCCGGCTGGCGGCGGCCCAGGTGCAACTGCAGGGCCTGCCGTTTGAAGGTCTCTGCGGGTCGGCCGAGGCCATGCCCCAATTACCCACCGGCAGCATCGACGCCATTGTGTCGGCCGACGTGATCGAGCATGTGCCCGATGTTTACCTGGCCGCCGACGAGATGTTTCGCGTGCTGCGCCCGGGCGGCGTGTTGGCCATCAACACGCCCAACATCGCATTCCTCAAGAAACGCCTGCGCTTGTTGGTGGGGCGCTTCCCGGCCACCTCGCAGCCCAACGAGGGCCTGGGCAGCGACGTGATGTTCGACGGCGGACATCTGCATTACTTCACCTACCGCTCGCTCACCCTATTGCTGCAGCGCAGCGGCTTTGTGGTGGAGCGGCGTGAAGGCTTCGGGCCGCTGGGCCGGCTGCACAACCACTGGCCGTCACTGCTGAGCGTGGCGGTGCAGTTGGTGGCGCGCAAGCCGGCCTAGGCTGCGGCCCCGAGCGCAGCCATGCCCACCACACCGCCATCGCTGGGTGCGCGCAGCATCACCGCCGTGTTCTGGGGCGCCGGTGGCACGGTGCTGCGCATGGTGCTGCAGATGGGCGCGCAGATCACGCTGGCGCGCCTGCTGGGCCCTGACCAATACGGTGTGTTTGCGATAGGCGCCACGGTGATTGGTTTCAGCGCGTTTTTCTCCGACGTGGGGCTGGCCTACGGTCTGATCCAAAAAGCCCAGCTCGATGACCGGGATGTGCGCTTCGTCGTCACCTGGCAGATCGTGCTCGGTGTGGTCGTCAGCGCGGCGGTCTGGCTGGGCGCCGGGCCGGTGGCCGCATTTTTTGGTGAACCAAGGTCAGCGCCGGTGCTGCAGGCGCTGTCGGCGCTGTGCCTGCTCAATGCACTGGCCGCGCCGGCGCTCAACCTGCTCAAGCGCCAGATTGATTTCAAGCGCATCAACCTCATCGCGTTGGGCAGTTACGCCGTGGGCTACCTGTTGGTGGGGGTGCCGATGGCCCTGGCCGGGGCCGCGGTGTGGGCGCTGGTGGCCGCCTGGCTGGTGCAGGCGCTGGTGAGCCTGGCGCTCCTCTACAACGCCGCCCGGCATGCGCTCAAGCCCTTGTTCTGGTACGAGCAGGGGCGCGCGCAGTCGCGCTATGGCGCCACGGTGTTTGTTACCAACCTCATCAATTGGTTGGTCAACAACCTGGACCGCATCACCGTCGGCCGGGTGTTTGGCAGCCATGAGATAGGCCTCTACGCCACGGCCTACAACCTGCTTTACACCCCCACCGCGTCGGCCCTCGGTGTGGTGCAGCCAGTGTTCTTCAGCGCATCGTCGCGCATGCAAGATGATGCCGACCGCATCGTCTCCGGCTACCGGGCGCTGCTGGGCGCGGTGATGCTGCTGGCAATGCCAATCTTTGTTTTTGTGGCTGTCGCCGCTGAGGCCTTTGTCGTCATGTTGTACGGCCGCGACTGGATGGGTGCGGCCGTGCTATGCCGGCCGATTGCGCTTGCGATGCCGTTTGTTCTGGTTTGGGGTTTCACTACGCCGCTGCTTTGGACTGGCGGCAAGCCCGGGCACGAGTTGCGCGTGCAAGTGCCGCTGGCGCTGGCCTGGTGCGGGGTGTGCGTGCTGGCCGCGCGCGTCTCGGTGGAGGCCGTGGCCTGGTGCGTGCTGGGCCTGGCGGCGCTGCGCTGTATCGCGATGATGGTGGCGGCAGGCCGGGTGGTTCAACTGCCCTGGGCCGGGCTGTGGGGTGCACTGCGCGGCGGCCTGCTCGTCAGCGCCTGTATTGGCGCGGTGCTGGCCGCCGCTGTGCCCCGCCTGGCCGGGCTGGCACCCGCTGTGCAATTTGCGCTGCTGGGCTTGCTTGCCACAATCGTGTGGGGGTTGATGTTGCGGGCCTGGCCCGGCCTGGTTGGCGGCGATTTGCGCCAGTTGCTGGGCAAGCTGCTGCTCAGGCTGCCCGCGCCCTTGAGAAACGCATTGGCATTTTTGCTGTCGGGGGGCTCACGCGCATGACTCAAAACGATCTGATCGGCATCGGCTACTACGGTGGGCTGGCCCTGCTGTTTGCCGTGGCCGCGATCATCGGTCTGGGGGTGACGCTGCAGGTCGACCGCGCCATTGGCCGCTGGACCGCCTGCCTGATGGTGCCGGCGATGCTGCTGGGCACCGCATTGAGCAGCGTGCTGTCAGGGCGGGATCTGAAGTACGCCTTCAGCAATATCGAAGGCATTGCATTCGGCGCTGACGGCGGTGGCTCGGGCGTGCTGCGCCTGGTCACTGCCTTCATGCTGGCAGTGGGTGGCGCCACGGTGATCGCAAACCTGTATGGGCGGGGCCGCCAAACCCGTCGCGGCCTGGCCCCCGCCGATGCTGACAGGCAGGCGCAAGCCGTGCCCGCTGGGTCGGGCCAGGCCCTGCTGGTGGCCTATGCCGTCTTCTTCTTGAGCAACGCCGTTTTCAACGCCGCCTTTGGCACCAAGCCGGCATTCACCCACAACGTGCTTTACCTGCCGGTGGCGTTTGCGGCGGTCTATGTTTGGCGCAACGAGCCGGTGGGCAACTTTGTGCGCCTGGCGCGCTGGATGTTGATTGCCTTCATGCTGGCCAGCCTGCTGCTGGCGGTGGCCAAGCCGTCGCTGGCGGTGCAGCCGGCCTACAAGGGTTGGGTGCCCGGTTTGAGCGTGCGGCTATGGGGCCTGGGCTCCAACCCCAACAGCATCGGCCCGCTGGCGCTGCTGCTGTTGCTGCTGGAGTGGATGCAGCCGTCACGGCGCTGGCCGGTGCGGGTGGTGGTGGCCGGGCTGGCCCTGGCGGTGCTGGTGATGGCCCAGTCCAAGACCGCCTGGGCGGCTGGCCTGGCGATGGCGGTGGTGGTGGCTTGGTACCGGTTGCGCAAGGCGCCCACGGGTGGGGCTAGGGTCGGTTTTGTGCTGGCCTTGATTGCCGGGTTACTGCTGCTGTGTGTGCCCCTGATGACGATGGACCTGGGCCGCCTGTGGGACAAACTGGCCGCCACCTCGGTGGGCACCGATGTGGCCACCCTCAGCGGCCGGGCCCAGATCTGGGCCGCCGCCCTGGGCGCCTGGCAAACCAGCCCGGTGTTCGGCTATGGGCCGGCGGCCTGGGGCCCTGAGCACCGGGCTGTGCTGGGCATGCCGTTTGCCTTCAGTGCCCACAACCAGTTTCTGCAGTCGATGAGCAGCGCCGGCACGCTGGGGCTGGTGTCCCTGTTGGCCTATTTGGGCCTGTTGGGCCTGTGGTGCCTGCGGGCCGCCACGGCCACGCGAGGGGCATCCATGGCGCTGTACGTGCTGGTCTTGCTGCGTTGCATCACCGAGGCGCCGCTCGCACCCAGCACGCTGTTCAATGGGGATGCGATTACCCATTTGATCTTGTTCCGGCTGGCTTTGATCGGCGTGCCGAAGCGCGCCAGGGCGGCTTTGGCGCCCGCCCGCTTTCGCGGGGTGGCGGCGGGTTGATGGCCGGGGTGTTGATATCGGTGGTGGTGCCGCTGTACAACAAGCGGCCCTACATCGCCAAAGCTCTGGCTTCGGTGGTTGACCAGGGCGTCGAGGGCCTTGAAGTGGTGGTCGTGGATGACGGGTCCACCGACGGTGGTGCTGACTTGGTGCGCAGCCTTGGGATACCCCAGCTTGTGCTGGTGTTGCAAGCCAATGCGGGTGTCGCGGTGGCGCGCAATCGCGGCATTGAGGTGGCTCGGGGTGAACTGATTGCCTTCCTGGATGCTGACGACTGGTGGCTGCCAGGCTTCCTGCCCGCGATCCTTGCCTTGCACCGCGACTATCCGGGGGCGGGCTTTTATTGCACTGGGTTCTTGCGGGTGGACGGCGCCGGCTACCAGGGGCGGGCATCGCCGACGGCGCTGCCACCCGGTTGCAGCGGCGTGGTTGTCGATTTCTACCGCCACTGGTGCAAGGGTAGCTTCACGTTCACCAGTGCCATCGTTGCCCGAGGCAGCGTCTTGGCAGCGCTTGCACCCGCCTTCCCTGCGGGCGAGCGGCTGGGCGAAGACCAAGACCTGTGGTTCCGACTGGCCGAGACTGCGGCGGTGGCCTACTGCAGCCGGCCCTTGGCGGTGTACCGGGTGGATGTGGGTGGCAGCGCCACCCATGGTGACCAGGCCAGCAGCGTCCTGCCCTGCTTCGACCGGCTTGCGCAGCGCTTGGCGACGGGTGCCGTGCCGCCCGCGATGCGGGCCGGCGCCCGCAGGCTGCTGGGTGTGCATGCCCTCAATGTGGCACGGCGCCTGGCGCAAACCGGCCAGCGCAGTGCAGCGTGGCGCCAGGCCTGGCATCCGTGGGCGGCGGGCCATCCAGGCTACTTGTTGCGTACGCTTGCCTGGCTGGGGGCCAGGGCTTGGCAAGGTAGGGCCAGGACATGAAGATCTCGCTGGTGGTGGCGACTTTCGGCCGGGCCGATGCCTTGGCCCGGCTGATCGACAGCTTGGCGGCGCAAACCAGCACGCACTTTGAATTGCTGGTGATCGACCAAAACCCCGATGACCGCTTGCTGCCCTATATCGAGCAAGCCCGCCAGGCCCAACTGGCGGTCAAACACCTGCGCTTGGCCAAGCCCAGTTTGTCGGGGGCGCGCAATTTGGGGATCGCTGAGGCGACTGGCGACGTCATCGCCTTCCCCGACGATGATTGCTGGTATGCGCCTGATCTGGTCGAGCAGGTTCAAGCGGCTTTCCGACAGCATCCGACCTGGGACGCGCTGGTGGCGCAGTGGGTCGAGCAGGCCGAGGGTATGGCGCGACCAACGGCGGGCGGGCAAACCTTGTCAGCCGCAGCCTGGCGGCAGTTTCGGGGTGGCGAGGCCAGCTCGATCAGCCTGTTTGCGCGGGCATCGGCATTGCAGCGCCACGGTGGTTTTGACGAGCGTTTGGGCGTGGGCCAGTGGTTTGGTGCCGGTGAGGAGACCGACCTGCTGCTGCGCATGTTGTGCGGGGGCGCGCTGGTGGGCCAATGGCCCCGCGCCCGAGTGCACCACCGGTTTGTGCTGCAGGCCCTGGCCCGACCGCAGGCCCAGTGGCGCAGCGTGCTGCACCGCGCCCGCGGTACCGGGGCGATCTACGCCAAGCACCGCTTGTCGGGCTGGGTATTTCTGCGCGGGCTGCTGTCCCCGGTGGCCAAGGCGCTGTGGCAGCGCCAGGGGCTGCGCGCGCTGGCGTTGGCCCTGGTCGAGACCTTTGGGCGATTGCAGGGTGCGTGCGCCTGGTTCGTCGGCCACTAGGCCTGCGGCAGATACCCGGGCCGCCTATCGCGAGCAAAGGATCAATTTGTTCGGCTGGCTAGTACTGCGTTTCACCAAACCGCTTACACGAAATCGCGTCTTCGTCCGCCATGCGTCGTTGCAAATCCTCGCCATAGCTACGGCTATGGCTGCGGTTTGCGCCTAGCCTGACGAACGAATCCATCGATTTCATTTTTAAGCAGTTTGGTGAAACGCAGTACTAGACATCAGAAAGCGCCACGGTGCGTTGTGGAAATGCCTTCCGAAGCTTT
>JANLZT010000409.1:0-3394 GCA_031366465.1 Betaproteobacteria bacterium
CTGCCCGACAACGCCAGCTACCAAAGCTATGTCGACCTGGGCCGCAGCGCGGTGGTCTGGAACGTGGTGGCCGCGCCCGAGCTGTCGCTGACGCTCAAGACCTGGTGCTTTCCCGTGATGGGCTGCGTGGGCTACCGCGGCTACTTTGACCGGGCTGCGGCCGACGCCGAAGCCCAGCGCCAGCGCGACGCCGGCCTGGAAGTCATCGTCTACGGCGTGCCGGCCTACAGCACCCTGGGCTGGACCAACTGGCTGGGCGGTGACCCGTTGCTCAACACCTTTGTCGGCGGCAGTGAGGCGGCGCTGGCGCGGCTGATCTTCCATGAGCTGTCGCACCAGGTGGCCTATGCCGCGGGCGACACGATGTTCAATGAGTCTTATGCCACGGCGGTGGAGCGCCTGGGCCTGGCGCGCTGGTTGGCCAGCAGCGGCCGGGCCGACGATGAGCCCTTGGCGCGCCAGCGCCAGGCCGATTTTCGGACGCTGACCGGGCGCACGAGGCAGGCCTTGCTGGCCTTGTATGCCAGCGATCTGCCCGTGGCCCGGCAGCGTGAGCGCAAGGCCGCGTTGATGGCGGCGCTGCAAAACGACTACCAGGCGCTGAAGGCGACACCCGGCGGCGTCTGGGCCGGCTACACCGGCTTGGACCCCTGGTTTGCCCGCGCCAACAATGCCGCCCTGGCGATCCAGGCCGCCTACGACGGCCTGGTGCCTGACTTTGAGCGTTTGTTCGAGCGCGAGGGCCGCGACTTCGCGCGCTTCCATGCCGAGGTGCGGCGCCTGGCCGGCTTGCCGCTGGCCGAGCGCCGCGCCACACTGCAAGCCCGCCCCTGATCCCAGACCCTTCATCCAGAAAGATCGACGATGGCCGACATCCACATCCACCGACAACACCAACTGGGGCTGGCCAAGGCCCGCAAGGTGGCATGGGACTGGGCCGAGACCGTCGAGGCCAAGTTCGACATGGCCTGCACGGTGCTGGAGGGCCAGACCAGCGACACCGTCAGCTTCAGCCGCAGCGGGGTCAAGGGCGAGTTGATCGTCGCCGCCGACCACTTTGACCTGCAGGCCAAGTTGGGATTTTTGCTGGGGGCTTTCTCCAGGACCATCGAGACCGAGATTGAGAAGAACCTCGACACGCTGCTGGGCGCGGCGGCGGTTGCTGCAAAGCCAGGCGCTGCAAAGCCAGCCAGCAACGCGGCCGCGAAGTCAGCCAGCAAAAAGGCCCCCAAGGCCTGAGCCTGCACTTCGGCGACTGCAGCCGCAGTGCGGTGCGGTGCGGCCTACTTCAGCGATTCGATCAGGTCGACATAGTCCTGCATCGCGGTCTTGGTGGGCGTGCCTTTCAGGCCGTTCCAGGCATCCCACTTGGCGCGGCCCACCATGTCGGTAAAGCCCGGACGTTTGCTGTCCACGTCGCCGGCACTGGCCTGCTTGTACAGGCCGTAGATCTTGAGCAGCGTCATGTTGTCGGGCTTGGCGGGCAACTGCTTGCTGTCGGCCACGGCTTGTTCGAACGCGGTATTGAGCTTGCTCATCCAGGGTCTCCGGTGCGTGAAAATCGATCTTGACGGGCGTCGGGATGTTACCCAGCATCGTCGGCTTAGCCGCCGGGGCCGGCTGCGGTGTATCGGGCCCTTTTCATGGATGCCCGATGATCGCCAAGCATGACCCTCACCACTGAGCACCGCATGTCGCGGGTCGACACCGCCTGGCTGCGCATGGACAGCCAGGCCAACCTGATGATGATCGTCGGCGTCTGGCTGCTCAGCCCGGCGATCACGCTGGCCGCGCTGCGCCAGCGCATCGCCACGCGCTTGCTGCAATACCCGCGCTTCGGCCAGCGGGTGGTGCACGATGGCCTGGGCGCGGCCTGGGTCGATGACGCGGATTTCGACATCGCCGCGCAGGTCGTGGCCGAGCCACTGCACCGCGCACCAGGCCAGCCTGAGCGGGCGGCCCTGCAGCAGCGCTGTGGTGAGCTGGCGGCCACCGCGCTGGACGCCGACCGGCCCCTGTGGCAGTTTCACCTGATCGAGCCTTACGAGGGCGGCTGCGCCCTCATCGTGCGCATCCACCACTGCATTGCCGACGGCATTGCGCTGATGGCGGTGATGAACTCGATCACCGATGGCGGCAGCGGCCCGCCGCAGCGCCCGTTGCCGCCAGCGCACCCGGCGCTGGACGGCGACTGGCTGTCGGACGCGGTGCTGCGCCCGCTCACCGGCCTGGCGGTGCGGGCCCTGGGCCGCTCGGGCGACGGTGTGTCGGGCGCGCTGCAGGCGCTGGCCCATCCGCAGCAGCCGCTGCAAGGCGGGCTGGACCTGGCCCGCAGCGGCCTGCACCTGCTGGGCGACCTGGCCGCGCTGGCCTGGATGGCCGACGACAGCGCCACCCGGCTCAAGGGCAAGGCCTCGGGCCGCAAGTTGGTGGCCTGGGGCGAGCCGCTGCCCTTGGACGCCGTCAAGGCCGTTGGCCAAGGCCTGGGCTGCACGATCAACGACGTGCTGCTGGCTTGCGCGTCGGGGGCGATTGCCGACTGGCTGCGGGCCCAGGGCGATGAGCCGGCAGGCGCCGAGATCCGGGCCATGGTGCCCGTCAATCTGCGCGCCCCCGACCAAGCCTGGCAGTTGGGCAACCGCTTTGGCCTGGCGCCGCTGCTGCTGCCAATCGGCCTGCAAAACCCGGTCGAGCGGGTGTACGCGGTGCATGCGCGGATGGCGCAGTTGAAGGGCAGCTTCCAGCCCTTGCTGGCCTTCGGCGTGCTGGCGGCCACCGGCCTGTTGGCCAAGCCGCTGCAAGACCTGGTGCTGAGCCTGTTTTCCAACAAGACCACCGCCGTGATGACCAATTTGCCCGGCCCGCGCCAGCCGCTCAAGCTGTGTGGTGCCAGCCTGCGCCAGACCCTGGTCTGGGTGCCGTCCTCGGGCGATGTGGGGGTGGGGCTGAGCATCCTCAGCTACGCCGGTGGGGTGCAGTTTGGCCTGATCACCGATGCCGCACTTTGCCCCGACCCGCAGGCCATCATCGACCGTTTTGCGCCGCAGTTTGAGCAGCTATTGATGCTGTCGATGATGTTGCCCTGGGGCGAGGGCGGCGCGGTTTGATGCGGTCCTGGCGGCCGAAAAGGGCCCTGGCGCCCAGCGGCAAACTAACGCTCGCCGTCCACAGGCCTGGGCAGGCTGTCCGGCACTGATTCGAGCCCGCCGTGGACCGAATCGAACTCACCAAAGCCGGTGGTCACCGGGCCGATCGAGGCGGTGGTCGGCCCCGGGTCATCGTCATGGTGCTGCATCCGGCCGTTGCCACGCAGGTAGCGGTTGTGGTAGTGGTTGTGCGGCACAAAGCGGGCCAGTTCATTGAGCGCCATCTGGTAGACATCGCGCTTGAACTC
>JANLZT010000419.1:0-6224 GCA_031366465.1 Betaproteobacteria bacterium
CGACGTCGACGGCCAGCTCAACAAGCTGACCCCCGGCGGCCAGTCGGTGGCCATAGTCTGGCCCAGCCAGCGCGTGGCGGTGCAGATCAAGCTCAGCACCGGCCTGGGCGAGGCCGGCCCGAAGGCGCTGTTCGAAGGCCCGTGGGCGCTGTTCAGGCTGTTCGACCGCTACGAGGTGCAGCCCAGCTCGGCACCCGAGAAGTTCAGCCTGGTGCTCAACCTGGACGGCAAGAAGGCCCGCGTGGACGTGATCGCCGCCAGCGTCTTCAACCCCTTCCAGATGAAGGAAATCAAGCAGTTCCGATGCCCGGCGGCGCTGTGATGGGCAGCCCCGTGACGGGCCAGGCCATGCCCGCAGCGCGGTGGCTGGCCTGATGCGGCCCGGCGTCGACCCCCCAGGCTGGCATGGCAAGCTGCCGTCGCTGGGCGACTTTGCCTCGCGCCGGCTGGGCCGGGACTTTCTCGATCCCTGGGACGCCTGGCTGGCCCATGGCCTGAACCAGATGCGCCAGCAAAACCCCGCCGGCTGGCTGGCGGCCTACCTGGCCAGCCCCAGCCGGCGCTTTCTGCTGATGCCCGGGGTGCTGCCCGGTGTGGCCGGCCAGCAGGCCTGGGCCGGGGTGCTGATGCCGTCGGTGGACCGGGTCGGGCGCTACTTTCCGTTCACGCTGGCGATGCCGCTGGCAGCGCTGCCGGCGTCCACCCTGCAGATGCAATCGCTGTGGTTCTGGCTGGGCCGACTGGACGACCTGGCCGCCGAGGCCCTGCACGAGGACTGGGCCATCGACAGGCTGGAGGCCGAGCTGGTCCGCATGGCCGGGCCTGACATCCAGGCGCTGGCGCCAGCCAGCGGCGCCTTGCCGCTGGCGCCGGGCAGCCTGGCCACGCTGGCCTTGCCCGGCGGGCAGGACATCAGCCAGCACATCGCTATCGAGGCCCAGGCGCTGTGGCAGCAGCGCGCCCTGGGCCTGGGCTACTGGTATGCCAGCTCCGATTTGCAGGCCCCCAGCCTGCGGGTGTCGCGCGGCCTGCCCAGCAGCGCCGCCGATCTGCTTGGCGCCACAATCTGAGCGGTATCGCCCCTCAAGACCCCATCCCGCCCATGACCGCCGCCGACGACGACGACCGCACCGTGATCCGCCCCGTGGGTAGCTATGGCTCGGGCCTGACCGGTTTCGGCGCCGGCCCGGCCCCCGCCGCCGCGCCGCCGGCGCCGCCAATGGTCGACGACCGCACCCTGATGCCCGGCCAGGCCCCGGCGCTGCCGGCCACCTCCGACATGGGCAACGGCCTGCCGGTGGGCACCATGCTGGGTGAGTTCGAATTGACGGCGTTGCTGGGCGAGGGCGGCTTTGGCATCGTCTACCTGGCCAATGACCACTCGCTGCAGCGCCGGGTGGCGCTGAAGGAATACATGCCCTCGGTGCTGGCGGCGCGGGCCGGCGCCAGCCAGGTGCAGGTCAAATCCGAGCGCCACCGCGAGACCTTTGAGGCCGGCCGCAAGAGCTTCATCAACGAGGCCCGGCTGCTGGCGCAGTTTGACCACCCGTCGCTGGTCAAGGTGTATCGGTTCTGGGAGGCCAATGGCACCGCCTACATGGTGATGCCCTTCTACGAGGGCAAGACCCTCAAGGACCAGTTGAAGGAGCTCGGCAGCCCACCCACCGAGGCCTGGCTGCGCACCCTGCTGAACCCGCTGACCGAGGCCCTGGTGGTGATCCACCGCGAGCAGTGCTACCACCGCGACATCGCCCCCGACAACGTGATGATGCTGGCCGGCAGCAACCGCCCGCTGCTGCTCGATTTTGGTGCCGCGCGCCGGGTGATCGGCGACATGACGCAGGCCCTCACGGTGATCCTGAAACCGGGCTATGCGCCGGTCGAGCAATACGCCGAGATCCCCGGCATGAAGCAAGGCCCGTGGACCGATGTCTATGCGCTGGCGGCGGTGGTGCACTTTGCAATCATCGGCAAGACGCCGCCGCCATCGGTGGGCCGCTTGCTGGGCGACACCTATGTGCCGCTGGTCGAGGCCGCAGCCGGACGCTACAACCCGGCCTTCCTGGCCGCGATCGACCATGCCCTGGTGGTCAAGCCCGACCAGCGCACCCAGAGCATCGAGCAGTTGCGCGATGAGATGGGGCTGGACCACGGCCCGGCGGCTGGCGCGCCGGCCGCGCCGTCTTCTCCTGCTGGGCGCGCCAGTGCGAGTGCGAGTGCCAGCGCCAGCGCACCGGCTGCGGCGGCCATCGCAGGCTCAGGCGCCACCCCACGCAAGCCCACCACCCTGATCGCCTCGGTGGGCGGCGCTGTGCTGCTGGTGGCTGTGGCGTTTGGCGGCTACAGCCTGTTCAAACCGGCGCCCCGGCCGGCCGCTGGCGTGGCCGCCGCGCCGCCGGCTGCGGCACCGGCCCCACCCGCCGCCGTGACCACCGCACCGGTCGCCGCACCCGCCATCACGCCAGCCGCCACACCCACGGCGGCACCCACGGCGGCACCCAGCCCCAGCACCACCAGCCCTGCCGCAGTGGCAGCACCTGCCACCGCCGCCGGTTTCGATGCGCGCGTCGAGTTCGAACGCATCGTGCAGGGCCAGACCCCGGGCTTCGAGGTCCAAGCCAAGGCCGCCAAGGCCAGCCTGCGCATCGGCCACGATGAGCTGCAGTTCACGGTGCAGTCCGAACGCGAAGGCTATCTGTATGTGCAGGCCTATGGCTCGGACGGCATCCTCACCCTGCTCTACCCCAACGCCACCGCCGGCCAGCAAAAGCTGCGCAAGGGCCAGAAGCTCAAGCTGCCGCAGTCGCCCATCGTCTTCGAGACCACCGAGCCTATCGGCCCGACCCTGCTGCTGGTGATGATCTCGGCCCGTGAGCGTGATTTCGCCGGCCTGCAACCGCGCAAAGAGGGCGCCTACCGCCTGCTGCCCACCGGCAGCGATGCCCAGCGCATCGCCGCCAGCCTGCCGCCCGGCAAGGTGCCGGCCCAGGCCGGGCGGGCGATCTGCGCGGCGGCAGCCGACTGTGAGGACGAGTACGGCGCGACCATCCTGCGGGTCGAGACGGTGCGCTGACCGAGCTTGGCCTGCGCCGTCACCATGCAGCTTGCCCATGCGAGCATCGAGCAATGCCCTTGTAAGGCAGGCGCCGGCCAGCCGACCACCAGGGGCCACGCCACAAGCGGCGCTCCCCCCGACAGCAAGGCCGATCTCTCCAACGGGACACCCCATGACCCCCGCCCACACCCGCATTCGCCCCACCTGGCAGCCTGAGCCGCCGACCCGCGCTGAGCGCCGCAACGGGCGGGCCGCCTGATGGCCGCGCCGGGCCGCCGTTGGGGGCTGTGGGCAGCAGTTGCGCTGCTGGCCATCGCCGCAGTGCTGGCCTACCGCCACTTCAATCTGGGCCAGTTGCTGACGCTGGACCACCTCAAGGCCAGCCGTGATGCGCTGGTGCTGCAGGTGCAGCAGCGCCCGCTCTACACGGCGGCGGCCTACTTTGCGGTGTATGTGGTCGCCACGGCCTTGTCCTTCCCGGGCGCGACGGTGCTCACGCTGGCTGCCGGTGCGATGTTCGGCCTAGGCTGGGGGCTGCTGCTGGTGTCGTTTGCCTCCAGCCTGGGCGCGCTGCTGGCCTTTCTAGCGGCGCGTTATTTGCTGCGCGACACGGTGCAGGCGCGCTTTGGCAAGCGGCTGGCGCCGATCAATGAGGGCATGGCGCGCGACGGCGCCTTCTACCTGCTCACGCTGCGCCTGGTGCCGCTGTTCCCGTTCTTCTTGGTCAACCTGCTGATGGCGCTGACGCCGATAGGCGCCGCGCGCTTCTACCTGGTCAGCCAGGTTGGCATGCTGGCCGGCACCGCCGTGTTCGTCAACGCCGGCACCCAGCTGGCGGCGATCCGGCAAGCCTCCGATGTGCTGTCCCCCGGCCTGCTGCTCAGCTTTGTGCTGCTGGGGGTGTTTCCGCTGCTGGCCAAGGCGGTGGTCTCGGCGCTGCAACGGCGCAAGGTTCAGGCCAAGTGGCAGCGGCCGGCCCACTACGACCGCAACCTGGTGGTGATTGGCGCTGGTGCCGGTGGCCTGGTGTCGGCCTATATCGCCGCGGCTGTGAAGGCCCAGGTGACGCTGGTCGAGCAGCATTTGATGGGCGGTGATTGCCTGAACTTCGGCTGCGTGCCCAGCAAGGCCCTGATCCGCTCGGCCAAGCTGGCGCATGAGATCAAACAGGCCGATGCACTGGGCCTGCGCGACGCCAGCGCCAAGGTCGACTTTGCCGCCGTGATGGCGCGCATCCAGCGGGTGATTGCCGACATCGAGCCGCATGACTCGGTGGCCCGCTACACCGCGCTGGGCGTGGACGTGGTGCAGGGCCGGGCCCGTATCACCTCGCCCTGGTCGGTGGAAATCACCACGCCGCAGGGTGTGCAGACGCTGACCACCCGCAGCATCGTGATCGCCACCGGCGCGCGGCCTTTTGTGCCGCCGATCCCGGGGCTGGCCGATGTCGGCTGCCTGACGTCCGACACCGTCTGGGGCCTGACCGCGCTGCCGCGCCGGCTGGTGGTGCTGGGCGGCGGGCCCATCGGCTGCGAACTGGCGCAGGCCTTTGCCCGGCTGGGCGCGCAGGTCACCCAGGTGGAGATGGCGCCGCGCCTGATGCTGCGCGAGGACGCCGACGCCGCCACGCTGGTTCAGCAGTCGCTGCAGGCCGACGGCGTGGCGGTGCTGACCGGCCACCAGGCGGTGCGCTGCGAGCAGGTGGCGGGCGTCAAGCGCCTGATCGTCAAGCACGCCGAGGCCGAGGTGGCCATCGAGTTCGACGAGTTGCTGTGCGCGGTGGGCCGGGCGCCCCGGGTCGAGGGCTTCGGGCTTGAAGAGCTGGGCATCCCGATCAGCCCGCGCAAGACGATAGAGACCAACCCCTGGCTGCAGACCCTGCACCCCAATATCTACGCGGTGGGCGATGTGGCCGGGCCCTTCCAGTTCACCCACACCGCCGCCCACCAGGCCTGGTATGCGGCGGTGAACGCGCTGTTCGGCCGCTTCAAGATGTTCAAGGCCGACTACTCGGTGATCCCCTGGGCCACCTTCACCGACCCCGAGGTGGCGCGGGTGGGCTTGTCAGAAGACGAAGCCAAGGCCCAGAACATCCCGTTTGAGCTGACACGCTATGGCCTGGACGACCTGGACCGGGCGATTGCCGACGGCACGGCGCATGGCTTTGTCAAGGTGCTCACCGTGCCCGGCAAGGACAAAATTCTGGGCGTGACCATCGTCGGCAACCATGCCGGTGACTTGCTGGCCGAGTACGTACTGGCGATGAAGCATGGCCTGGGCCTGAACAAGATCCTCGGCACCATCCACACCTACCCCACGCTGGCCGAGGCCAACAAATACGTGGCCGGCGAATGGAAGCGCGCGCATGCGCCGCAAGCCCTGCTGGCCTGGGTCAAGAAGTACCACGACTGGGAGCGCACATGAGCAACTTGCACCTCACCCCCTTCGCACTGCGCCGTCGCAGCCTGCTGGGCATCGGCGCCACGCTGGGGCTGGCCGCCGCCCTGCCGGTTTGGGCCCAGGCCGGCTTCGACCACAGCCACGCGGCCTGGACGGCGCTGCTGAAAAAGCACGTCAAGCTGATCGATGGTGGCAAGGCCAGCGCGCTGCGCTATGCCGGCATGGCGCAGGACCAGGCGGCACTCAAGGCCTACACCGCCAGCCTGTCGGCGGTGCCGGCGGCCACTTTCGACGGCTGGCCCAAGGCCCAGCGCATGGCCTTTTTGATCAACGCCTACAACGCCTTCACGGTGGAGCTGATCCTCACCCGCTACCCCAAGCTGGAATCGATCAAGGACCTGGGCAGCCTGGTCAGCAACCCCTGGAAGCAAAAATTCATCCCGCTGCTGGGCAGCACGCTGTCGCTCGACGGCATCGAGCACGAGAACCTGCGCGCCCGTGGCCGCTACGACGACCCGCGTATCCACTTTGCCGTCAACTGCGCGTCCATCGGCTGCCCGATGCTGCGCGAAGAAGCCTTTGTGGCCGAGCGCCTGGATGCCCAGCTCGACGAGCAGGTGCAGCGTTTCCTGGGCGACCGCAGCCGCAACCGCTACAACCCGGCCAGCGGCAAACTGGAGGTGTCCAAGATCTTCGACTGGTACGGCGAGGACTTCAAACTGGGCCACCGCGGCATCGGCTCACTGGCCGGCTTGCTGGGCAAGCATGC
>JANLZT010000432.1:0-19065 GCA_031366465.1 Betaproteobacteria bacterium
ACCCGGTCATAGAGGTAGACGGTGGGATAGCGGGTGGGCACGATGCGGCAGCCCTGGGCCCAGCGCAGGCGTCGCAGGGCGGGCTCAGTCATGACCAGCCACCGCCGCGCACGCTGTCCAGGTAGCGCCGCACCAGGTGCAAGTCGCTCAGGTTGCCGGCCAGCATCTGCTGCAAGGCGCTGCGGCCGCCAAACATCGGCGCCGCATTGGGCTGGCGCACCCAGGCATCGGCGGCGGTGGCCTCGGGCAGCAGGATCTGCAGGCTTTTGTAGATGCCCAACAGGTTGGACAAACGCTCCAGCGTGTCGCGCGGCAGCCGGGCCTGCGCCGGTTGGCGCCGCCAGGCGAAATAGGTGGACCGAGGCGGCTGGCCCAGCAGGCAGAGTTGCTCGTCGACCGACAACTGCCACAGCCCGGCGATGCGCGCAAATGCCCGCAGGCCGGCGGCCGACATGCGGGCCACCGATGCGGGGTCGGTGTTGCTTGCGGCGGTGGTGGTGGTGGTGGTGGTGCTGGTGGTGCTGGTGGTGCTTGCGATGAGTGCTATTGCGGACATGGGAAGATCCTGAACTGGACTATTTGAAGATAATAATCCAATCAAGCACCCAACGGCAAATGCTGGAGGCCTGCTCAAGCAGAGCGCTGGCCCGCCCGGCCGCTGCCGCCAGGCCGGCTCCTAGAATCCCGGCGTCTGCCTGCCCGTAGCTCAACCGGATAGAGCACCAGCCTTCTAAGCTGGGGGTTGGGGGTTCGATTCCCTCCGGGCAGGCCAAACCGGGCCGCAAGTCGGGCCGTGGGTCGGGCCCGACCGCCAGGCCCGACGGCCACAAACTGCGCAGCAGTTCACGCTAGCTTCGGCAGGGTCAGGTCAGCGATTGGTTTGAGGGGGCTGCGCGGCCGATAGCCAGATCTATCGCGCCGCCAAAGCGGGCCATTGCGGCGCGCCAGCGCAGCCCTACCGAGACCCCCGACCATGATCCGATCCGCCCTTGCACTGCTGGCCGCCCTGAGCACGCTGCCGGCGGCAGCCACACCGCTGACATTGCGCCTGGACGGTTTTGCCTACGGCTATGCAGCGGTCGACACCTCAGCGCAGTCGGGCTATATCGGCGCCGGTGAGTTCAAGGGCCAGATCACGGTGGACGGCCAGACCAGCTCGTTCCTGACCTATTGCACCGACATCTACCAGGGCTTCAGTTGGGGCACGACCTACAGCCATGAGCGGGTTGCCACCGGCACTGCCCACGGCTTCACGCTGCGCCAGGAGGACCTGCTGGGCAAGCTCTACACCCTGGCCGGGCGCGAGGTGGACACCACCAACGAGAGCGCGGCCTTCCAGCTGGCGGTCTGGGAGATCGTCACCGAGACCGGCCCGACCCTCGGCCTGCTGAGCGGCAACTTCTACCTTGAGCTGGGCGCGACCACCGCGCAGCGCAGCCTGGCCAGTGACTGGCTGGCCGCCGTCAGTGCGGCGGGCGCGGCCAAACAGTTTGGCGCCGAGCGTCTGTACAACAGCAGCGCGCAGGACTTTGTGGTCTTCACCGAGCTGCCCAACCGGTCCAACAACCTGCCCCGCGTGCCCGAACCCGGCGCCCTGGCACTGGTGGCGCTGGCCGTGGCCGGCCTGGGTCTGGCAAGCCGGCGCAAGGCCTGAGGCGGCTGCCGGGCGCCGTCTGTGCGCGCCCGCACGCAGGCGGGCGATTGCACAACAGCGGCCCGGTGCCCACAGCCGGCGCGCCGCAAAATCGGCGCATGAGCAAACGCCCGCGCAGTAACGCCTGGACCCGGCTTTTTCAACGCAGCGCCAAGGCCATCGGTCGCAGTGCGGTCAAGGCCAGCAGCCGGGCCTGGGCCCAGGCGCTCAAATCCGCAAGCGCACCCGCAAGCGCACCCGCAACCAAAGCCACAACCAAAGCCGCAAGCCCAGCCACCGCCCGTCCGCGCCCGCCAGCCCGGCTGGCCGGTAGCTGGACCAGCGGCCTGGCGCTGGGGCCGGCCGGCGCCCGGCGCTTCAAGCTGTTCCGCCCGGTGGGCATCGCCCGGGGTGAGCGCCTGCCCTTGATGGTGATGCTGCACGGCTGTGGCCAGGATGCCAACAGCTTTGCCGCCAGCACGCGCATGAACAGCGTCGCCCAGCGCGAGCGCTTTCTGGTGCTCTACCCCGAGCAAGACCGGCTGGCCAATGCCCAGGGCTGCTGGAACTGGTTCAACACCGACAACGGCCGGGCCTTTGCCGAGGTGGCCCTCATCATCAACGCCATCGACCAGGCCTGCCTGCTGCACCCGGTGGACCGCGCGCGGGTGGTGATCGCCGGCTTGTCGGCCGGCGCCAGCATGGCCGCGCTGGTGGCGGCCCGCCACCCCGGGCGCTTCAAGGCGGTGGTGATGCATTCGGGCGTCGCCCCCGGGTCAGCGCACTCGGCCTTGTCGGCCTTGGGAGCGATGCGCGGCCGCCGCCGCCCGTCGGCGCTGGCGGTGGCGCGCGTTGCCCCGGCCGAACCTTGGCCGCCGCTGCTGGTGATCCAGGGTGATGCGGATGGGGTGGTGGCGCCGCGCAACGGGCTGGCCGCCGCCCAGGTCTGGGCCCAGGCGGCAGGTGCGGTGGCCGGCCCACCGCGGCGGGTGCAGCGCGGCCAGCGCTACCCGACGCAAGTCACCGATTTCAAGCACAGCGGCCGCAGCCGGGTCACCTTGGTCGAGGTGCAGGGCCTGGCCCATGCCTGGAGCGGCGGTGCCGCCAGCCAGGCCTTCAGCGACGGCCTGGGGCCGGATGCATCGCGCATGGCCTGGGCTTTTGCCGCCAGGCAACTTCGCCTTGGTGAGCGCAGGCTCCAAAAAAAATAGCGGCACCGGAGGCCACCGAAGGCTACCGACGCCGCGCGGCCGCAGCCTGGCACGGCTGAAGCCGCCGCTTCAAGCCTTCGCCGGGTACAGCACGAAGGGCCCCAGCGTGCCGTTGGGCTGGTGCAGCAGGTCGCTCGCGGTGCACAGGATGCTGCCCACGACGTGGCCGCTGCCGGGCACGAACCAGCCCTTGAGGCGGTTGACCGACGACATGCCCTCACCGATCAACTCGACGCTGGCCCACAGCTTGTCGGTGGCCGGATGGATCTGGCCGGTGACCTTCAGCGCCACGCCGGGCATGAAGGTCAAGGTGCCGGTGACCTGGCCATCGGCGTCGGTCTCGGCGGCCAGCAGGCCGGGCGGTGACCACGGGACCGCCAGGTCGGGCTGGCCCTGCACCTGGCCGTCCTTCAATACGATGGGCTCATGGCGGAAGCTGCGGTAGGCCCATTGGCCGTTCAGGGTGGGATTCATGGTGAACTCTCCTTCAGGTTAAGTTTGAAACTCGAAACACGGCGTTACCGCCGCCTTACCGGCCCGCACAGCCGCAAGCCTCAGCGTCGCGGACCACGCGGTAGATCGCAAGCCGCCCGTCGACCGCGTTGACCGCCCAGTCGCCCGCCACCTCCAGGCCGCCGACCGGGCCGGCGAAGCTGCCGGCCACGCGCGCTGCCCGGCCGTCGTCGGCGAGGTCGATCAACAGCGTTTCGCCATCGGCCATCCGGGCCAGCGCCAGCGGCACATGGGCGAAGCCCGGTACATGCAGCAGCGACACGACCCCCGGCAGCCCCAGCCTGGCGACCAGCACCGGGTCGGGCGACAGCACCGGTCGCTCCTTGGGTGGCAGCGGCTGCGGGTTCAGCCCGGCCTCCTCCGCCGGTGCCGCCACGCGCAAGGCCGTGCCTTCATGCAGGTCTGCATGCACCGACAACCGCTCCTGCTTCAACAGCACCGGCACGCCGAAGAGGCCGATCTCGTGCACGTCCAGGTGGCGCGCGAAGTGGCTCATCAGCAGGGCGCTGCCATCGGGCTTGGCAAGCAGTTGATGCTGCGTGCCCGCCACGAGGCCGGCCTGGAACACGAAGGCCGCTGACTGCACGCTGAAGTGCCCGGCAATGCCGCGCCGGTTGACGCGCACCAGGCTCGCGGCCTCACGCCGGTTGGCCAGCGGCAGCAGCACCGGCACCAGGGCGCGGCCCTCGCGGTCGGCCGTGACGTCCACCCCATGGTCGGCCGAACGGAAGCGCAGCAACTCGCCCGCCTCCAGGCCGTGCAGCGCCACGAGCTGTACCTCGATGCCCCGCTGCCTGCCCAGGTAGCGGCTCCAGTTCGGCTGCTCCAGCGGCGGGTGGACGACCGTTTCGTCGAACAGGCCGCCCGCCGCCGCCCATTGCAGGCCGTGCTCTCGGTTGAGGTAGAGACAGTCGGGCACATAGTCGAGCAGCGCATTGGTGACGTGGCCTTGCGCATCGACCTGGGCGCGCGGCGGTATGCCGAAGTCGATCAGCCGCACCCCCCGCGCCGTGCGCACCAGCAGGCGCACCGGCACGGTGATGGCAAGCGCGATGGCCGACGGAATCGCCAGCCGCATCTCGGGCGAGTCGCCCGGCGGCTCGATGTAGGCGGCGATCCAGGCGTGAGGCGAGACGATCTCGTAGCCACAGTAGCGGCCCTGGTCGCTGAGGTACACGCGGGCGTAGGTCCAGACCTGCTTGAGCGAGACGCTGGCGCTCGGCACGCCGCTGCCGGTCTTGGCGAGCTGGCGGCAGAACTCCAGGTAGTAGGGCAGGCCGAAGGCCTTGACGGACGGCTGCAGCGTGGCCTTGCCGGGGTCGATAGGCCGTCGCACCGCGCCGCCCAGCGTCATGCCAGAGGCCGAGGCGTGGATGCTGTCGTAGGCGAAGCGGGCGCCGCCGAAGGCGGTGTCGGGCAGGCTGCTGTCGATGGTGAATGCGCGATCACCGATGGGCACCGCGCCGATGCCCGAGGCACCGATGGCGTTTTCAATGAATTTTTGTGCCAGGCCCTCCAGCAAGCTGTCGAGGAGGTCCAGCGCGCTGCCGCCCAGGTCGATGTCCAAGCTCCAATGCACGGTCGTGCGCAGCGCGTGCAACGGCGGTGGCACCAGCGAGAAATCGCAGCCCACCACGCCGCTGACCCGCACCGTGAACGGGTCGGGCACGCCCGGCACACTGCCGGCGTAGTCGATGTCCACATGCGGCGCGTCGCCCGCCGGCCGCCAGTGCGGCGAGACCGTGATGCCAGCGGTCGCGGCCAGACCGGCGAGCTTGGCGCGGGCCAGTTGCTCCACGCCAGTGCCGTCGAGGTAGAGGCCCCATTCCTGGCCCGCAAACAGATGCAGGCTCGCGCCGCCCTGCGGGTCGAAGCGGATCGCCACCGTGCTGCCGAACAGCTCGGCTCGCGAGGTGGCCGGCGGCGGCAGCCCGAGCTGCTGCCAGGTGGTGCTGAAATCCTTGGCGATGGGCGCGCCGAGCGCATTCACGATCAGCGTCCTGGCCGCAGCCGCAACGGCCGGGCCCAGCGGGCTGCCCAGCGCGCCCAGGTCGACGTCCACGCAACGCACGGCCAGGCTGGCGCCGCTCGCGCTCACCTCAAGGATGGCCACCACGCCACCGGCAGGCGAAGTGGCCCCGGCCGGCACGCCATTGGGCGTGGCGAGCAGGTCCTTGCGCTTGACCAGGTACACGTCGAGCGGCAGGCGCATGCGCACGCCCGCATCCGCGCCCATCAGTTGCACCGGTGCCGAGCCCACGTCGATGTGGTCGATGTAGGTTTCGCCCAACTGCGGGAAGCAGGCCTTCATCAGTTGCGCCTGCACCGCCCGCGCGGTGATCTCGCCGAGTACGGCCGACTGGATCTGCAGTTCGATTGCCATGAAATCGCTCCCTCTGTGGCTGTGAGTCAAGGGGTGAAGGAAGTGGCGCTCAGCGCTGCGCGGCGGCTGCCAGCGGTGCTGCCAGCTGGGCCTCAAAGAACGCCTGCGTCCTGGCCTTGGAGAGCTCGCGGGCGCTGCGGTTGGACGGGTCGCCGCCGATGAAGCCGTGCCCCGCGCCCGGGTAGGCCAGCAGTTCGGTGGCCACGCCCTCGGCGCACAGCGTCTTTTGGATCGCTTCGGCGTTGGCGAAGGCCGTGCCGGGCAGCGCATCGGCCATGCCGTGATGGATCTGCGCGTGCGCCAGCCGGCCCGGCGTTGCCGTGGCATCGATGCCGTCCAGCACCGGCGCGAAGAACTCGACCAGCGCTTGCGCCCTGGCACGCAAACGCAACACCAGATGCCCGCCGAGCGAAAAGCCCAGCAGGCCGACCCGCCCGGGATTGACGCCCGATCGCTTGATACCTTCGTCCACCGCGTCCGACAGCGCACCCTGCCAGGCGGCGCGGCAGGTCGCGATCCGCTCGAACACGCCCACGCCGGGCGCCGTGCCGGTGGCCGCCAGGTAATCGGGCACCAGCACGCTGAGGCCCTTGGCGGCGAGGGCTTGGGCGTGGCCGTTGATCAAGGTCGCCCAGGGTCCGCTGAGCGTGTCGGTCAGGCCGTCGCTGCCGTAGGCAATGACAACCAGACCCTTGGCCTGGGCGGCCGCCGGACGGTAGAGATCAGCGGCGATGGACTTGCCGTGACTGCTGAAGTGGATGGACTCTTTGCCTTTGAAAGGATCTGACATCGCGTGTACTCCCTTTGCATGGGTGATGCCGCACGGGGCCGGAACGGCCCTGGCGACAAGTACACGGTAGGCCGGCAGGCGTTACCGATGGCGTACGGATCAGCAATCAGCAGTCGACCAGTTGCCGGTGCAGCGCCTGCGTCTCGGCCGCCGGGCTCACACCCAGCCGCGTCAGCAGCGCCAGGCGGCAGCGCTGGTACACCGCCAGCGCTTCGGCGCGCCGGCCGAGCCGGGCGTAGCTGGCCATCAGGCGCCGGTAGAAGATCTCCGCGCCGGGCTCCAACTCGATCGCGCGCAGGTAGCAGTCCAGCGTCGCCGGGCCGTTGCCCTGCGCTTCAAGCAAGGCCCCCAGCCGCTCGGACAGCGTGATGAAGCGGGCCCGCAACTGCTCGCGCAAGGCCAGCGCCCAGTGCGCCGATTCACCTTGCAGGAAGGGCCCACGGTAGCGGCTCAGTGCGCGCTGCAGCTGGGCGATGTCGGCCCGTTCCGGGTGCTGAGCGACCTGGTCGAAGGCCAGGCAGTCGGCCCACAGCAGGCCCGGGTCGAGGTGCAGCTGGCGGTCCTCCAGCCGCACCGCCTGCTCGTGCTTGAGCAGCTTGCGCAGCCGGTGCAGCGTGGTGCGCAAGGCCTGGTCGGCGGCGTCGCCTTCGGTGTCGGGCCAGAGCGCGTCGGTGATGCGGTCCTGGTTCACCGCCCGGCCGCCGAAGGCACACAGGCATTTCAGCAGCTCCAGCGGCTTGCGCTGCACCTTGCCCGCCGAGCGCAGCGGCTCGTCGTCACAGACGATCTCGAAGCGCCCCAGCGTGTAGAGCCGTACCGGCCACGGCCAGGCCTCCGCCGCGGTGGCCGGCTCAGGCGGCACCAGGCGGTGGCGGCGCACCAGGCGCTGCACATGATCGGTCTCGATGCCGGCCGCCAGCGCCTGGTCGCAGAGCCTGGCCCGGGCCATCGGGCCGGCCATCTGCCAGGTGATGCCGTCCAGCGCGCGGCTGGCCGCGAAGGCCTGCGCGAGCGCGTCGTGGGCGCCCTCGCCAGCCCCCTCGCGCAGGGCCGCCATCGCCTGCGCCTCCAGGCACAGCCCTTCGACAACGCGGCTGCCGATGGCCTGCCCTATCGCCCGCGCCAGCCGCAGTTGTTCACCCCACTCGGCGCCATCGCCGCCGCCCAGCAGCGCACGGGCCAGGTCGATGCGGCAATGCGCCTCGAGAAACGGCACCCCCGCCTCCAGCCCCATCGCCAGTGCGGCGCGTGCATGCTCGGTCGCCTGCTGCCAGTCACCGCGCTGCGAGGCCGCGTTGCACTGCAGATGGCGGTAGAAGGCGCCGTCGATGTGGCTGTGGCTGTGCATGTGGCTTGCCATCGTGGCCAGCCAGGCCTCGGCGGCCGCCGTGTCGCCGGCCACCAGGCAGCAGCGCGCCATTTGCGCGCAGAGCATGAAGTCGAAGGCGTGCAGCCCCGTGCGCTGGGCCAGCGCCAGCCCAGCCTGCACCGCCTGGCGGCAGTCTTCGGTCTCGCCCTGCACCGAGTGATGGAGCCCGACGGCACAAGACCAGAGGATGAACACCATCGGCGAGGTCGCGGGCCCCGTCCACGGTGCGACACGGTCGATCACGCCGCGCGCCTGCAGCGTCTGGCCATGCCAGAGAAACCAGATCACCAGGTAGCCGGCGATCAGCACCGAGAGTTCGCGCTCAGGGCGCCCCCAGGCCTGCCGCTTTGCCTCAGGCCCGCCGAGGGGGTCAAGAAAACTCGGCAGCGGCCCCTCGTTGCCTTGAGAGCCGTCCAGCAGCACCTGCACGCGCTGTGCCCAGGCGGGCAGCAGCGGGTGCTGCGGCTGGCGGTGCAGCAAGGTGCCCATGGCCCAGTAGGTGCGCAGCTCCACCGCCTTGGAGGGGAACTCGGGGTGGCGCGCACGCAGGTTTTCGAACTCGACGATCCAGCGGTCGGCCGGGCGGAAGTC
Organism: Betaproteobacteria bacterium; assembly: GCA_031366465.1. Taxonomy (GTDB): domain Bacteria; phylum Pseudomonadota; class Gammaproteobacteria; order Burkholderiales; family Burkholderiaceae_C; genus Pseudaquabacterium. Next base: position 8,491 of record JANLZT010000432.1, read on the forward strand.
GCGCCACTCAAAGAAGAAGCTCTCCATCACGCTGGCCCAGGCGGCATACAGGCCCGCCGCGTCGCCGTCGCGCCGGAAGCCGCTATAGGCCTGCTCGAAGAACTCGCGCGCCGCAGCCGCGTCGAAGGGCATCAGCGCCGCCCCCCGCCAGTAGCCCAGCCAGGCCGAGGCCTCGACCATCTCGCCGGGCAGGTGGTCCAGCCAGCGCGCCAACGTGCGGTGCCGCCCGGCCGAGACCAGCGCCGCCGCTTCGCCCAGCACCAGCGCCGCCAGGCCAGGCCAGTGCTGCGCGGCGCGGTAGAGCCCGGCTGCGGCGTCGGGCTGACTCGGCGCCAGCAGTTCGGCCGCCCGGCACTGCAGCGCGCGCCACTCGCCAGCCGGGATCTGCGCTGCGGCGCGGCTCAGCAGGAAGGCGCGAAACAGCGCGTGATATTCGTAGACCGGCTGCTGCTGGCCGCGCTGCACGATGAAGCAGTTCTGCCGCTGCAGCCCCGCCAGCACACTGCCCACCGTCGCGTCGCCCGACATCTGCTCGGCCTCGGCCACCGTCATCGTTGGCAGCAGCGCGGTGCGCAGCAGGGCCTGCTGCATCGGCGGCTCGAAGCGAACCAGCAGCTCGGTCGCGAAGTAGTCGAACAGCAGGTGCTGGCTCTTGCCGTGCAGGCCTTCGAGATCTGCGTCGGCAGCATCAGAGCCGTCGCCGTGATCGGCCAGCAGCAGCACGAAACCGGCGACCCAGCCGCGGCTCTCCTGCAGCAGCCGCTCGATGCGCGCCGCGTCCACCGCCGCGCCCGCGCGGGGCTTGCCGCCGCCGCTGCCCCCGGGCTCGCGCGCCGCCGCGAGCGCGCCCGCCTCGTCGCGCGTCAGGTCCAGCTCGGTCCCGCCCAGCACCACCAGATCCTCGTGCAGCCGCAGCCTGGCGTAGACCGGCGGCGGCTCGGTGCGGCTCAGCACCACCAGGCTCAAGCCAAGCGGCAGCGAAGTGGCAAGCTCTCGCAGCACATCGTGCAGCACGGCCTGCTCCGGCAGCAGCTCGTAGTTGTCGAGCACGATCACGGCGGGCAAGCGCACACCCTCCGCGATGCCCTCGGCAAAACGCCGGGTGAAACTCATCAGCCCCGGCAGGCGCTCGGGCGTCAGCGAGGGCAGCACCCGCGGTCCCGGCACCGCCGCCTGCTGCACCGCCAGGCCCAGGTAGTGGAAAAAGGTCGCGACGTCGGTGTCATCCGCATCCAGCTGATACCACAGCACAGCCAGGCCACGCTCGGCCAAGTAGCTGCTGATCAAGGTGGTCTTGCCGGCACCCGGCGGCCCGGCCACCCAGGTGATGGCCGCACGGCGCAACTCGTCGAGCCGCGCGAACAGGCGCGGCCGCAGCAGCGGCCGGTTCAGGCGCGGCCGGGCGATCTTTGCGAAGGCAGGCGGCTTGTCCGTCGAGGCATTCATCACACGCTCCTCCAAGCTCACCGTGGCCATCGCCTGGGCGATGGGCGACCCGCATCATGGACCGCCCCGCTCCGCAGAAGCCCCCCTAGCCTGGTGTTAGATGCCTTCCCGCGACGCACGCCAACAGTGCTGCCCGCTGAGCCAGCGGCCCGGCGCTTCGAGCCGTTCCGCCCGGTGGGTATCAGCCGGGGTGAGCGCCTGCCCTTGATGGTGATGCCGCACGGCCGTGGCCAGGACGCTGCGGCGGGTCCAGCGCGGTCGGCGCTACCCGACGCAAGTCACCGATTTCAAGCACCGGGGCCGCAGCCAGGTGACCTTGGTCGAGGTGCATGGCCTGGGCCGTTGCCGCCAGGCAGATCGCCCTTGCCCGGCCTGCCGCTGCCGCAGGTGCAGCGCGATCGTCAGGCCCAAGAAAAAGCCCCGCTGGGGGTCGATGATCGACGGCCAGCGGGGCCTTGCATATTGGTCGGGGTGAAAGGATTCGAACCTTCGACCCTCTGGTCCCAAACCAGATGCGCTACCAGGCTGCGCTACACCCCGAGAACCGCAGATTCTAGCCTGCCGCCGCTGGGCCGGCGCTGGGTGCGGGCAGCAACAATTGGCGGGCCACCGCCTCGCACTGCTGGATGTGCTGCTCGCAGACATAGCGCAGCGCCGAGAAAGTGAGCGCCGCCGACACCAGTTGCCCGGCCACCGGCAGGTATTTGGCGGCCTGTTGGGCGCTCAGCCGCACGCCCACGGTCTTGAGCAGCATCAGCACCAGATCCCGGGTGACCAGCCGGCCCAGCACCATGCTGCCGCCGGCCGACACGGCCTTGTAGACCACCAGCCGGCGCTCGGGCGCCAGCCGCGCCACCTGATCGGGGCTGAGGCCGAAGGCATTGCTGATCTCGGGCAGCAATTGCACCAGCACACCGATGTCGGTGACCCAATCGACGCCCGGGATCGGCACCATCGCCACGCCGGCCGCAAACATCGCCCGCCGCCTGACTTGCTTGCGGCAGCGCGCTGCGGTGCGCGCCAGCGGGTCGGTGTCGGGCGCTGCGCTGGCCGGCTTCATGCGGCCTCCCGGGCCGGCATCACGACGATGACGTCAGCGTCGGCCACCAGCCAGTCGCCGGGCTGGATCCAGACGCCCTGGATGCAGACCGGGCGGTCCACCTGGCCGGCCTGGCGGCGCTCGGTGGGCAGCGGCATCAGGGCCAGGGCGCGGATGCCGATGGGCGTGGCATCGAGCTCGGCGCGGTCGCGCACGCAACCGTCCACCAGCAGGCCGGCCCAGCCATTGCGGGCCGCCGCAGCGGCCAGATTGCCACCCACCAGGGCCCGCCGCAGCGACGCCCCGCCGTCCACCACCAGCACCCGGCCCAGGCCCGGGGATTCGACCGCTTGCTTGACCGAGCTGTTGTCGTCCAAACACTGCACCGTGCTGACACTGCCGGCAAAGGCCCGCACGGCACCAAAGGCCCGGTAGACCGGGGGCAACACCCGGAACGCGCCGCTGGCATCGCCTTTTTGCGCATCGCCTTTGTGGACATCACACAGGTCGCAGGTGGATTGCAGCGGCATCGCACGGCTCCGTCGTCAGTGGGGGGCCGCCGATGATAGGCGGCAGCCGCCCGACCCCGCAGCCTGTGGCTCAGCGGCTCAGCGCCTCAATGGCTGACCACCCGGTCGCGGCCGCTTTGCTTGGCCTTGTACAACGCGGCGTCGGCCCGCGCCACCCAGCTGGCCGGGTCGTCGCCGCTGACCATGCTGGCCACGCCGCCCGAGACCGTCACCCGCAGGATCACCTCCTGGGTGCGGCGGTCGCGGATCTTCATGGCCTTGATGCGCTGGCGCACCAGCTCGGCCATCCGCAGGCCGTCGGCCTGGTTGCTGTCGGGCAGCAGGATGGCGAACTCCTCGCCGCCGTAGCGGGCCACGCTGCAACGCGGGTCGGTGACGCAGCCGCGCATCACCTCGGCCAGGCCACGGATGACCTGGTCGCCAAACACATGGCCATGGCTGTCGTTGATCGATTTGAAGTGATCGATGTCGATCATGATCAGGCCATGCGCATGGCGGGGCCCCGGCGTGGTGCGCAGCAGGGCATCGACTTGCTGATCGAAACCCTTGCGGTTGAGCACCTTGGTCAGCGGGTCGAGCAGGGCCTCGTCGCGGGCCCGCACCAGGTCGGCACGCAGGCGCTCGATCTCCACCCGGCTGGCCGCCACCTGGTCGGCCAGGGCCTGCGAGGTGTCCTTGAGCGCCGCCGCGCTGGCCGACACCCCCGCCAGCAGCGTGCCGACGGCGGCCAGGTCTTGCGACTCCATCGCCAGCGCCAGGCCGTCCACCTGTTGGCCGAAGGCGCCGGCCTTGTCGCCGGTGTGGCTGGCGTTCTCGGCCACCCCGGACATCACCTTTTGCAAGGCGCTGCTGATCTGGCCCACCACCAGGTGGTCGGGGTCGGCCACATGCTCGCGGTAGACCTGTTCCATGGCCGCATCGTCGAGCCGGGGGCTGGCCGTGAGGCGCCGTTCCAGGGCCTGGCTCAGGCCGTTGTTGATGCCGGCGGCGTACTCATACCAGACCGCAAAGCTGGTCGGGTTGCAGCAGACATCGTGCTGGCCCATCAGGCGCAGCGCGGCGCGCAGCAGCTCGGCGCTGCGCTCGCGGGATTGGGCATAGCGTTGGCCCATATCAGCCCAGCGCCAGGCCGGCGGCCACGGTCACCGCGAAGCCCGATTTGCGCCCTGACGCCCGCATCGGCACCCCGGCGCCCAGGCCGGCGTCCAGGTCGGCGCCCACCACCCGGATGCGGGCTTGCAAGGCCGTCATGCCGGCCCCTGCGGCTTGGCAGTGGCCCGGGCCACCGGCAAAGCCCGGCGGCCGGCAGCCCCTCGACGAACATCTACAGCGGCCATCGGGCCCTCCTTGTGGGGAGCTATCGACATGCGCTGCGACAACTTGAGCCTGCCGGCCGGTGTCTGGGTGGCGGGGTGACGTCAAGCCGCAGGCGCGGCGCTGAGGCCGGCCACCGCTGCCACGATGGCCCGGTGCTCGGGGATGTCGCGCAGAAAGCGCTGGCGCCAGCCGGCGTCCGGGATCGCATCGGCCTCGGCCAGCAACGCGGCCTGCGCGCTGGCCAGCAAGCCGGGGGCGCGCGCATCGTTGGCCCGGGCCAGCACCTGCCAGCAGGTCAGCCGGATCAGGTGGTCGTCGGTGTCGTCGAGCCCGCCACCCGCAGCCAGGTGGGCCAGCAGACCCGTGATGGCCTGCAGCGCGCCAGCGCCGTCGCCGCGTGCCAGGGCTACCCGCGCCAGGCCGGCAGCGGCGTCGTGGCGCTTGTCATGGCCGATCGCGGCGGCCACCGCGTGGGCCCGATCAAAAGCCGCCGCCGCAGCGCCCAGCCGGCCCAGTGCCAGCTCGGCCTGGCCCAGGCGCACCAGGGCCATGGCCTGGTTGGCGGGGTCGCGCACCGCCACGGCGGCGTCCAGCGCAGCCTGGGCCTGGGCCAGCGCCTGGGCGTCGTCACCCTGGCGCAGCGCCAGCAGCGCCAGGTTGGTCAGCGCAAAGGGCTCGGACGCCCGGTCGCCCAGGGCTCGGGTCAGCTTCAGGCTGGCGCTCAGGTCGCGGCGGGCCTGGGGGTGGTCGCCCAGGTCCAGCCAGGTGCCGCCCAGGTTGCCCAGCGCGGTGGCCTCGAAGCGCCGGTTGCCGAGCGCCCGCACCACCTGCACATGCTGCTGGTCGTGGTCGAGCTTGGCCATCAAATCGTCTTGCAGGCTGGCGATCAGCGCCAGGGCGTTGAGGAACAGCGCCTCGACATCCAGCAAACCCTGGGCCCGCGCCGCCGCCAGACCGGCCTGGGCCAGCGGCTTGGCCTGCGCTGTGTCGCCCTGCAGGGCCAGCGCGCCGGCCAGGCGCTGCTGGCCGCGCAGCGCCAGCGCCGCGTCGCCGGCCCGGGTGGCCAGCGCCACGGTGTCGCGGGCGCTGGCCGCCATGCGGCGGAAATCGGTGGTGCGCAGCGCCAGGCTGCTGCGGCGCAGGGCCACCTCGCCCAGGCGGCGGTCGTCGGCCCAGGCCTGCGCCAGGGCCTGCAGCGCGTCGATGTCGGCGGCTTGCTCGGCGCGGCGGCCCTGCAGGTCCAGCGTGCGCTCGCGCACGTCCAGCAGGCGCCAACGCAGGCTGGCTGGGTCGGGCTGGGCGGTGTTGTCGGCGGCGGAGTCTGTGGCGTTGTCGCCAGCCGGTGCGGGCGCGGGCAGATCCAGCAGCGCCAGCCCGCGCGCCACATGGGCCAGCGCGGCCTCGTGGGCATAACGCCCGGCGGCATGTTCGGCGGCCCGGGCCAGGTAGCTGATCGCGGGGCCGATGTCGCCGGCAGCCTCGAAATGGTCGGCAGTGGCGCCGAGAAAATCATTGGCGCGGGCGCCAACCAGCCCGGCCATCCAGCGCGCCGCCTGCCGGTGGTGGGCGCGCCGCCAGCGTTTGGGCAGGGTGTCGTAGGTGACCTGCTGCAGGGTCTGGTGCTTGAAGCGGTAGGCGCGCTGGCCATCGACCGAGCCCTCGGGCTGGGCCAGCACCAGTGCGCGCTGCACCAGCGACGGCAGCGCCGCCGGGGCGTTGGCGTCGAGTGCGGCCAGCGCCTGGTCCCAGAACACCAGGCCGACCACCGAGGCCTGCTGCAGGGCCAGTTTGTCGGCCGGCGGCAGCTTGTCCAGCCGGGCCTGCAGCACGCCGGTCAGGGTTTGCGGCAGGCGGGCGGCCCGCAGCTTGTCGGGCACCAGCGCCCAGCGCTCGCCGCCGGTCTGGATCGCGCCCTCGTCGACCAACATCCTGACCAGTTCCTCCATGTAGAAGGGGTTGCCCTCGGCGCCGTCGGTGAGCAGCGCCAGCAAGCTGGCCGGCACCTCGGCCAAGGGCTGCAGCAGTTGCCGGGCCAGCAAGCGGCTCAGGCCAAGGTCCAGCGGCTGCAGCGTGATGCGCTGGTGTGCGGCGTCGGTGGCGCTGCTGTTGGCGGCATCAGCCTCGGCCGCCGCCAGCAGCCCCGGGCCGTCGGGCCGGCGCTCGAACAGCTCGGGCCGGGTGAGTGCCAGCAGCAGCAGCGGCTGGTCGTGGTTGACCTGGGCCAGGTAGGCCAGAAAATCCAGCGTGCCGTCGTCGGCCCAGTGCAGGTCGTCCAGCACCAGCAGCAGCGGCGCGCCGGCTTGGCCGGCCAGCCGGCGCAAGACCTGGGCGGCGGCATGAAAAGCCCGGTTGCGGATCTGGCGCACGTCATCGAGGATGCTGCGCAGATGCGGGCTGTCGGCAAAGTCCAGCCCGATCAAATGGCCCAGCAGATGGGCATGGGCCAGCGCCAGCCCGTCGCCATCGTCGGCCGCAAACAGCGGCGCGATGCCCTGCTCCACCCGCTGCCGGGCCTGGGCCATGCTGTGGCCGTCGCTGATCTGCAGCCACCCCGCCAGCAGCTCGCGCAGCAGGCCGTAAGGCTGGTGGCGGGTCTGCGGCTGGGCCCGGCCGCGCAACATCAGCACCGCCTGGGGCTGGGCAGACAACCACACGGTCAACTCATGCAGCAGCCGGCTCTTGCCGATGCCGGCATCGGCCACCAGCGTGATGCTGGCCAGGCCGGCGCCGGCTTGCAGGCGCTGCACCGCCTGCTGCAGTGCTGCCAGCTCGGCGTCGCGTCCCACCATGGGCGTCTCGACACCGTCAAGGCCTCGGCCGGCCCGCCGGAAGGCGCGCGGCCGGGCGGCCTGGACCAGATAGCTGGCCACCGGCTCGGCAAAGCCCTTGAGCTGCAGCGGGGGCTGCGCCACCACCTCGAACAGCCCACGCACATGGCCGTGGGTGGCCTGGCTGATGCGCAGGCCACCGCTGGGCGCGGCCTGCTCCATGCGGGCGGCCAGGTTCACTGTGCTGCCCATCACCGTGTCAGCGCCCTCGATGCCACCACCCAGCGCCGCCGGGCCAGTGTTGATGCCCACCCGGATCGCCAGATCGGCCCCGGGCCAGCGCTGGCGCACCAGCGCGGCCTGGTCGGCCGCAGCCGCCAGCAGGGCCAGGCCGCAATGCACGGCGCGCTCGGGGTCATCCTCTTGCGTCAGCTCAGCGCCGAACACCGCCTTCAAGCCATCGCCGGTGAAGCGCAGCACCCGGCCCTGGTGCTGCTCGACCACGCTGGCCAGCCGGGCCAGGGCCTGGCTGCTCAGCTCCAGCATGTCCTCGGCGTCCAGCCGCTCGGCCAGCCGGGTGGAGCCGACGATGTCGGCAAACAGCACCGTCACCAGCTTGAGCTGCTGGGTGGCCGCTGGCAGCGCCGGCGCGGCGGCCTCGGCCTGCAGCAGCGCCAGGCGGGCCCGCATCGGGCCCAGCGCGGCGTCCACCACCGCATCCCCCAGCAGCGCCCGCTGGGCGCCCAGGCCGGCGATGGCCGCTTCCAGCTGTTGGTGTTCGGTCATCGGCGGGCCGGCAGAAAAGGGCGACGACCGATGCTACAGGCGCAGCGGCGCCGGCCGCCCGTGGCGCCGGCCGGCGCGGTCAGTACGCGCTGTCAGTAGGCGTCGCCCAGCACCAGGCCTTCGCGCCGCGGGTCGGCACCGCCCGACCAGGCCGGCTGGCCGTTGTCGCGGCTGATACGCACGATGGTGCTGGTGCCGCTGCTCTGGGCGCCACTGTTGACGCTGTGGCCCAGCGCGCGCAGGCCGCTGATCAGGGTGTCATTGGCGCCGCCGTTGCTCAGGTCGATGTTGGGATGCTCACCGCCGACATTGGTGGCAACCGAGTTGGCGGCGCCAAAGTCCACCATCGAGGTGGCCTGCTGGGCGTCCAGGCCCCAGTCGAGCACGCCCACCAGGGTCTTGGTCACGTACTGAATGATGTTGCTGCCGCCGGGCGAGCCGGTGCCCATCAAAAAATCACCGCGCGAGCCGTCGGCCGCCTTGGCAAACACCAGGGTCGGCGACATCGAGCTGCGCGGGCGCTTGCCGGCGCTGATGCGGTTGGCCACCTTGACGCCGGCCGCATCGGTGGGGGCGATCGAAAAATCAGTCAGCTGGTTGTTGAGGATGAAGCCGTTGGTCATGTGCCACGAGCCAAAGCCGCTTTCCACGGTGGTGGTCATCACCACCACATTGCCTTTTTTGTCGACGATGGTCATGTGGGTGGTGCCGGCCTCGGCCGGGCCGGCGCCCACGGCCAGCGGCACCGCGCCCAGGTTGCCGGGCAGGGCGGTGCCCATGCTGCGGTTGAAGCTGATCAGGTCGGCCCGGCCGCGCAGATAGGTCTTGTCCAGCATCGCGTCCCAGCTGCCGCCGGGCAGGGCCACGAAGTCGGTGTCGGCGATGTATTTGTCGCGGTCGGCATAGGCCAGCCGGTTGGCCTCGCTGACCAGGTGCACGCCCATCACCGTCGGCTTGCCGCCGTTGGCATCCAGCGCGCTGGGCTGCAGGTTGCCGAGGTAGAAGTTCTCCAGGATGCCCAGCGAGCTGGCCACCGTGATGCCGCCCGAAGACGGCGGGCCCATGCCGCAGACCCAGTAGGCGCGGTAGGTGGTGCAGACCGGCTCACGCTTCCTGGCCTGGTAGGCGGCCAGGTCGGCCAGGGTGGTCTTGCCCGGGGTGATGGCGGTCACGCCGTCGGCGGCCAGGGCACTGCCAATCTTGGCGACGATGGCCTGGGCCAGCGCGCCGGTGTAGAGGGCGTCCGCGCCGCCGTCGGCCAGCGCCTTGAGGCTGGCGGCATAGGCCGGCAGCTTGAACAGCGTGCCCAGGGTCTTGGCGCTGCCATCGGCATTGAGGTAGGTGGCGCTGGCCTCGGCGTCGCGCAAGAAGTTGCTGCGCGCGCCGGCGATGGCATCGGCCATGCGCCCGCTGATGGGGAAGCCGTCGGTGGCCAGCGCGATGCCCGGCGCGAACAAATCCTTCCAGGCCATCACGCCCTGCTCGCTGTGGGCCAGGCCCAGCAAGCGCACCGCCCCCGGCGTGCCGATGGAGCGTCCGCTGGCGCGCACATTGGGCAGCGGCGCGATCTGGTTGGCGGCGTCGTCGATCCAGCGCAGGTAGTTCTCGCTGGCCGCAGCCGGCGCGGTCTCGCGGCCGTCATAGGACACCACCGCCTTGGTGGCGGCGTTGTAGGTGAGCATGAAGGCACCGCCGCCCAGGCCGCTGCTCTGCGGCTCGACCAGGCCCAGCACCATCTGCACCGCCACCGCCGCGTCCACCGCGCTGCCGCCGGCCTTGAGCACCCCGCAGCCGGCCTTGCTGGCCAGCGGGTTGGCGGTGACCACCATGTAGCTCTTGGCCTTGACCACCGTCTTGCCCGGCTTGTAGCCCGAGGCCGCTTCGGGCGCGGCCGGGTCACCGGGCAGGCCCGAGCCCACCACCACCGCACCGCTGGCGGTGCTGATGGCGCAGGCCGTGTCCTCGGGTTCGGCCGAGTCACCGCCGCAAGCGGCCAGGGCGCTGGCCAACAGGCTGACCAGGCCGCCCAGGCCCAAGGCTGGCCAATGCTTGCGACGAGGTTTGCGGGGGTTGGGCATAGGCAGTGGCATGGGAGGTCCTTGAAGCAAGGGGTGTTGGGCGCGGCGCCGAGGATCGGCGTGCGGCCATCTGACCACCAAGCCAGCCGGACTACCAGCCCTAGGAGGGTGGCGGGCCTACAGCGACGCGGCGGGCCGCAGCCGTCACCGACAATCCGGCATGAACGCCACTGCATCCGTCCCCAACACGGTCCCCGCCACCGCCCCCACCACAGCCACCACCGGCCCCTCCTTCGCCAGCCTGCCGCTAGCCCCCGCCACGCTGGACAACCTGGCCCAGCTGGGCTACCTGGTGATGACGCCGATCCAGGCCGCCAGCCTGCCGCTGGCGCTGGCCGGGCATGACCTGATCGCGCAAGCCCAGACCGGCAGCGGCAAGACTGCGGCCTTTGCGCTGGCCCTGCTGGCCAAGCTGAACGCCCGCAACCCGGCCACGCAAGCCCTGGTGCTGTGCCCCACCCGCGAGCTGGCCGACCAGGTGACGCAGGAGATCGCCGCCTGGCCCGGGCCGAGGACAACATCAAGGCCCTCACCCTTTGCGGCGGGGTGCCGATCCGCAGCCAGTTGGACAGCCTGGCGCATGGCGCCCACATCGTGGTGGGCACGCCCGG
>JANLZT010000448.1:0-4987 GCA_031366465.1 Betaproteobacteria bacterium
GTGTGTTGTTATTGGTGGCGCCGCGGGGGTTTTTGCGGGGGGGGGGGTACACGTAACATAACACGCCTGCCCGGCGCGGCGCTCCCGCTCAAACCATGGAACGACCGCATTCAAGCAACCCAGCAAAGTCAGCAACGAGCCCATACCCGCCCCACACTGCCCTCAACCAAACTCATCCCCCAGCTGCGCTGCCCGCTGCTGCGCCGCCTTCAAGGCCCTCACAAACGCCGGCCCCACCCCATCGGCCTGCAGTGATTGCAGTGCGGCGTAGGTGGTGCCGCCCGGGCTGGTGACGCGCTCGCGCAGCAGCGCCGGGGGCTCGTCGCTGCGGGCCGCCAGCTCGGTGGCGCCGTCCAGCGTAGCGAGCGCCAGGCGCTTGCCCTGCTCGGCGGACAAGCCCATCTCGGCGGCGGCGGTCATCATCGCCTCTATCACATAGAACACATAGGCCGGGCCCGAGCCCGACAGCGCCGTGACGGCGTCCAGATCCACCTCGGCGTCCACCCACAGCGTCTGCCCGGTGGGCGCCAGCAGTTGCTCCACCAAGCCGCGTTCGGCGGCAGTCACGGCCGCTGTGGCAAACAGCCCAGCGATGCCGCGGCCGATCAGCGCCGGGGTGTTGGGCATGCTGCGCACGATACGGGCGGCATCAGGCGCCAGGCCGGTCGCGCGGGCGATGCTGGCGCTGCGGATGCCGGCCATCACGCTCATCTGCAACGCGCCGGCCACCCAGGCCGCGCAGGGCGCCGCCGCCTGCGCAAACAACTGCGGTTTGACGGCCCAGACCACCAGGCCGGCCTCGGCCAGCGCCGGGCCGGCGGCGGCGCTGGCGTGCAGGCCAAAGTTCAGCATCAGCTTGTCGCGCTGGGCCGGCATGGGCTCGATCACCAGGATGTCGGCGGGCACCCGGCCGGCACGCAACAGGCCACCGATCAAGGCGCTGGCCATGTTGCCGCCGCCGATGAAGGCGATCTTGGAGGGGTTCGGCTGGCTCATCGGGCCAGTGTATAGAGCCGACCCGGCCGCAACCGGCCTGCCCGCAGCCGACCAAGCCGGTCAAGTCCGTCGCGCTGCGCGACGGCGGACGCAGCCAATGCCGCCCGCCGCCGGTATCGCCCATCCAATCCTCAGTGGCGCGTCAGACCCGCTTTGCCACCTGCCGCCGCCAGGCCAGCCCGGCCAGCGCCAGCCCCACCAGCGCCAGGCTGCCGGGCTCGGGCACCTGGTCGGGCCCGGGGTCACTGGTGATGTTGTAGGTCATGCGCTCGGCGTTGTCGGTGCCAAAGGCCTGGTGGGTCGCGCCGTTGTTGCCTTGGGGCCCGACTTCGAGCACGTTGAAATCGGTTGCCCAGGTGAAATTAGCGCCGACGTCCGACAGGAAGTCGATCCGCGTATTGCCAAACCCTGCAAGGTCCACGCCCAGTTGGGTGAAGATCAGCACGTCGCCCTTGACGTCGCCACTCGCGCCGTTGCAACCCGACCCGTCAGCAGCCACGGACTCATCGCAAAGCCCGAGTGAGCCGGCCTCTAACTCCAGCGGCACAAACCCGGCTTTGCCATGCACCAGGTAGGACTTGACCTCCAGTGCGCGGCCCTGGTTGTCGACGAAGGCCGGGTTGACGGTCGCTGCCAGCACGGTGAAGCTGACGTCATAGGGCCCGAAAAAGCCATTGAAGCTGCCCGAGATGTTGCCCAACTCGTCCAGCGTGATGGCGCATTCGTCAATGCCGTCACAGCCGACAAACAGGTCCACCGGCTTGCCCACCGACGGGCCGGCCTGCGCCACCACCCCGCTGGTCGCCAAGGCCGCCGCCGCAATCAGGTTCAAAACCAAGTTTTTCATAGCCAAACCCCTGCTGTTGAAGATCGAAGACCGCCGGCAAATCGGCGGCAATCGATCAACCGCACATTCCGTGCCATGTCAAGACCTAGCAAGCTTTCCTCAAGCAAATCAAGGCACTGGCTCACCAGATGGCCAACCCGGCGAAACGAGGCGTCAACAATCTCGACAAAATGTTTCAAATTCCGGATTTTTTTCAAATTTAGGCTGGACGCAGGGACAGTCCTGCTGCTGAACCTGCCAGCCGTCGCCCGACAGCATCTGCAAGCCAGCAGGCAGAACGCTGCAAATCATTCCCGGCAAGGCTCAGGCCATGCAATTGGCGCATAAGGTTTCGATGCCCGCCCCGCTGACGGCCAGCAACCCCTACATTGCCGGCCAGCGGACCACCGCCCCGCTGGCAGCAGGGCAGCCTGGGCACCGCGCCAATGTCCCGCCCAAACAGACTCAAGCCGACCCAAACCGACCCGAACGCAGCTGCCCACAACGGACTTGCCAACACCATGACGCTCTCCTACGTTCAACCCACCGACGACAGCCCCTGGGGCACCTATCTGCAACAGGTCGACCGGGTGGTGCCCTACCTGGGCAACCTGGGCCGCTGGGCCGAGACCCTGAAGCGCCCCAAGCGGGCCTTGATCGTGGACGTGCCGATCGAGCTGGACAACGGCGTGATCGCCCACCATGAGGGCTACCGGGTACAGCACAGCCTGACCCGCGGCCCCGGCAAGGGGGGGGTGCGCTACCACCCCGATGTGACGCTGGAAGAGGTGATGGCGTTGTCAGCCTGGATGAGCATCAAGAACGCCGCGGTGAACCTGCCTTTTGGCGGCGCCAAGGGCGGCATCCGGGTTGATCCCAAAAAGCTGTCGTTGAAGGAACTGGAGAAGCTGACACGCCGCTACACCAGCGAGATCGGCATCATCATCGGCCCGCAGCAAGACATCCCGGCGCCCGATGTGAACACCAACCCGCAGATCATGGCGTGGATGATGGACACCTACTCGATGAACACCGGCGCCACCGCCACCGGCGTGGTCACCGGCAAGCCCATCCACCTGGGCGGCAGCCTGGGCCGCGTGAAGGCCACCGGCCGCGGCGTGTTTGTCACCGGCCGTGAGGCGGCGCGCCGCATCGGCCTGGACATCAGCAGCGCCCGCGTGGCGGTGCAGGGCTTCGGCAATGTAGGGGCCTCAGCGGCCGAGCTGTTCGGCCAGGCCGGCGCAAAAATAGTGGCCGCGCAAGACCACACCGGCACCATCTACAACGAGCACGGCTTTGATCTGGCTGAGCTGGTGCCGCATGTCAACCGCACGGGTGGGGTGGCCAGCTTCAAGGGCGCGGATGTGATCGACACCGAAGCCTTCTGGGACGTGGCCTGCGAGATCATGATCCCGGCCGCGCTGGAGAACCAGATCACCGCCGCCCGCGCGCAGCGCCTGACCGCCAAACTGGTGCTCGAAGGCGCCAACGGCCCCACCGGCCGCGCGGCCGACGACATCCTGTTTGATCGCGGCATCCTGGTGGTGCCCGACGTGATCTGCAATGCCGGCGGCGTGACCGTCAGCTATTTCGAGTGGGTGCAGGATTTCTCGTCCTTCTTCTGGACCGAGGACGAGATCAACGTCAAGCTCGACAAGATCATGATCGGCGCGCTCAAGAAGATTTGGGACACCGCCGACCAGCATGGCATCACGCTGCGCACCGCTACCTTTGCAGTGGCCTGCGAGCGCATCCTGATGGCGCGGCAGGAGCGCGGCCTTTACCCCTGAGACGGCCTCGTAACATCGGTGTCGTCGCTTCAAAGGCCGAACACCATGCGCCGTCGCTCCCTGCTTACCGCCGCCAGCCTGCTGGCCTTGCCCGCCGTGCAGGCCCAGCCCGCCTGGCCCACCCAGACCGTCAAGATCGTGGTGCCCACCGGCGCCGGCAGCTCGCTCGATCTGATCGTGCGGCTGATGAGCGACAAGCTGGCCGCGCGCTGGGGCCAGCCGGTGGTGGTGGACAACAAGGCCGGCGCCGGTGGCCTGCTGGGCATGGATGCGGTGGCCAAGGCCGGCGACGGCCACACCATCGGCATCGGCTTCAACGGCCCGCTGGCCTACGCGCCATTTTTGTACGCCAAGCTGCCCTACGACCCGGCGCGGGACTTGAAGGCCATCGTGATGACCACCTCGCAGGCCAATGTGCTGGCGATCAATGCCGAGAAAGTGCCGGCCAGGACCATCGCCGAGTTCGTCGCCTGGGCCAAGGCCCAGGGCGGACGGATGAACTACAGCTCGCTCGGCCAGGGCAGCTCGGCCCATTTGACGATGGAGTTGTTTTTGTCGGAAGCCGGGCTGCAGGCGGTGCATGTGCCCTTCAATGGCTCACCGCCCGCGGCTTTTGCCCTGGCCCAGGGCACGGCGGACGCCAGCTTCATGGTGGCGCCGGCACTGCTGCCGCATCTGCAGTCGGGCAAGGTGCGGATGATTGCGATCAGCGCCAGCGCCAAACCCGACAACCTGCGCGATCTGCCCTCGCTGGCCGAGGCCGGCTACCCCAAGGTCGAGGCCCTGGCCTGGAACGGCCTGGTCGGCCCGGCTTCGATCAGTGACGCGGCGGTGGCCCGCATCAATACCGATGTGAATGACTTGCTGGCCAAGGATGGTGCTCTGCGCGACGCGATGGCCAAGAGCGGCCTGACGGTGGTGGGGGGCAGCGCGGCTGAGTTCCGCCGCTTCATCGATGCCGACGTGGCGCGCTGGGGCCCGGTGATCACCCGGCTGGGCATCAAGTTGAACTGATCGCCAGCGGCTGGCCCAGCGCCGGACGGCCGCCAAAAATCGCTGTGCCCACGCGCAGCAGCGTGGCGCCCTCGGCCACGGCGGCCTCCAGGTCGGCGCTCATGCCCATGCTCAGGGTGTCGAGGGCCAGGCCCTGGTCGTTGAGCGCGCCCAGCAACTCGCGCAGCGCCTGGTGCGGTAGGCGCTGCCCCGCTGCGTCGCCCGCCGGCTCGGGGATGGCCATCAGCCCGCGCAATCGCAGCCCCGGCAGCGCCACCACCGCCTGCGCCACCGCCAGCACCTCGGCGGGCTGCAGACCACTCTTGCTGGCCTCGCCGCTGATGTTGACCTGCAGGCACAGCTGCAGCGGTGGCAGGTCGGC
>JANLZT010000462.1:0-7144 GCA_031366465.1 Betaproteobacteria bacterium
GGCGCGGGTTTGAGCACCACCTGGTATTGGTAATAGTGCTGCAGGCGGTTCGGGTTGTTGCCGTAGCGGCCGTCCTTGGGCCGGCGGCTGGGCTGCACATAGGCTGCCTTCCAGGGCTCGGGGCCGATGGCGCGCAAAAAGGTGGCGGTGTGGCTGGTGCCGGCGCCCACCTCCATGTCATAGGGCTGCAGCAGCGCGCAGCCCTGCTGGCCCCAGTAGTTCTGCAATTCAAGGATCAGTTGCTGGAAGTTGAGCATGCCGGGTTGCCAGGGGAGGATCGCTTGAGTTTAGCGGCCGGCCCACGCCGGCCTGCGCGCCCCGGCGGGCCAGGCCAGGCCCATCAGCGCCAGCGCCCACAGCGGCCACAGCCCGGCCGCTGCCGACCAGCGCGCAAACGGCGTGAGGCCCTGGCGGCCCTGCACGTCGGCCAGCAGCACGCCCCGGGTGAAGGGTGGCAGCGACGCCGTCACCACGCCCCGGTGGTCGATCACCGCGGTGGCGCCGGTGTTGGTGGCGCGCAGCATCGGCCGCTGCAGCTCCAGCGTGCGCAGGCGCGAGATGTTCAGGTGCTGGGGCACGGCGGCGGTGTCACCGAACCAGCCGATGTTGCTGACATTGGCCAGCACCGTGGGGGCGGTGGCGGGGTCGGCAAAGCGCACCGCCAGGTCCTCACCGAACAGATCCTCGTAGCAGATATTGGGGGCCACCCGCTGGCCCCGCAGCGCGAAGGACGGCGCCTGCAGCGGCCCGCGGTTGAAATCGCCCAGGGGGATGTTCATCAGCTCGGTGAACCAGCGGAAGCCGCTGGGGATGAATTCGCCAAACGGCACCAGGTGGTGCTTGTCGTAGCGGTAGCGGGCATCCCCCGCCGCCAGCGCCACCACCGAGTTGGTATAGCCGGCCTGGTAGCTGCCCAGCGGCACGCCCACCAGCGCGGCCGGGCCGTCGGCGCGGCCAAAGTGCTGGCGCAGCGCCGCCCAGTAGCCGGGCACCAGTTCGTCAAGCTGCTCGGGCAGCAGCGGCACCGCCGTCTCGGGCGCCAGCACCAGGTCGGCTTGGGGCCCCAGCAGGGCCTGCGAGACCCAGGCCAGCGACGCGGGCAGGTGCTCGGCGGCAAATTTTTCGTCCTGCGCCACATTCGTCTGCAGCAGTGCCACCCGCAGGCTGCCGGCGGGGGTGGTGAAGTCGGGCACGCCGCGCCAGGCAGTCCACGCGGCCGGCAGGCCCAGGCCGAGTGTGAGCACGGCCAGCGCGGTGCGCAGCGGCGCGGCGGGGGCATCGCCCTGCAGCAGCCTTGCCGCGCTGGCCAGCCACCAAGCCAGCCAGGCCACCCCCGCGCCCAGCGCGTAGACGCCGATCCAGGGCAGCAGCACCGCCAGCGGGCCGTCCAGCTGGGTGTAGCCGGTGGCGCCCCAGGGGAAGCCAGTGAACAAGACCCCGCGCGCCAGCTCGGCCGCCAGCCAGGCGGCGGCAAAGCGTGCGGCGTCCAGCCCGGTACGGCCGCTGCGGCAGCGCGCCACCCAGTACATCGCAGCGGCCAGGTAGGCCGACAGCGCCGCCGCCAGCAGCGCCACCGCCGCCACGGCAAGAGGCGCCGGCAACTGGCCATAGCGGTGCAGGCTGATGAACAACCACCAGGTGGCCGCGCCCAGCCAGCCGACCCCAAAACTCCAGCCCAGCGCCGCCGCCCGCGCCGGACTGGCCTTTGCCACCGCGCCGGCCAGCACCGCGATCATCGCGATGGGCAGGGCCCAGGCCCGGGTGTGCACCAGCGCCAGGGTTTGCACGGCGCCGGCTGCGGCCATCAGTAACAGGCCCGCCACCGCCCAGAAGCCCGCAAACTGGCGTCGGTCGGGCGGAGGGCCGGCCCGGACGACGCCGCCCATCAAGCCTGGGCGTCCGTCAGGCCCACGCCGCCGCCGGCCGGCAGGGCCGCGCCGCCTTGCCGGCCGACCCGGAACCAGCGCACCGCACCGCCCCGGGTCAGCATCACCTGGAAGTGGAGGCCGTCGGCGCTGGTGGTTTCACCCCGCCGCGGCACCCGGCCCAACTCATGCGCGATCAGGCCACCGATGGTGTCGAAATCCTGCTCGGGCAACTGGGTGCCGAAGGCACCGTTGACGGCGGCGATCGCGGTATCACCGGCCACCCGGTGGCTGCCGTCGGCCAGGGTGTAGATGCCGCTGTCGGCGGCGGTGTTGACGGCGTCGAACTCGTCCTCGATCTCGCCGACGATCTCTTCGAGCACATCCTCGATGGTGACCAGCCCGGCGGTGCGGCCAAACTCGTCGATCACCATCGCCAGGTGGTTGCGGTTGGAGCGGAAGTCACGCAGCAGCTCGTTCAAGTTCTTGCTCTCGGGCACAAACACCGCCGGGCGCAACAGGGTGCGCAGGTTCAGGCCAGGCGCGCGCTGCAACTTGAGCAAATCCTTGGCCATCAGGATGCCGATGACGTTTTCCCGCTGGCCCTCAAAGACCGGGAAGCGCGAATGCGCGGTCTCGATCACGCTGTGCAGCAGCGCGTCATAGGGCGCGTCGATGTCGAGCAGGTCCATCCGCGGCGCTGCCACCATCACGTCGCCCGCGCTCAACTCGGCCATCCGCAGCACGCCTTCGAGCATCACCCGGCTCTCAGGCGCGATCAACTCGCGTTGCTCGGCATCAGCCAGCGCGTTCATCAACTCCTGGGTGGAATCGGGCCCCGGCGACAAGAACTGCACCAGGCGCTCGAACAAGCCTCGGCGGTCGGCCGGGCCGGCGGCGCCAGCGCGCGGCACCTTGTGGGGCGGACGGGAAGGGGGTTCTGACACAGCGGTGTCGGTGGTGGCGGTGGGCGAGAATACCCCATGCCCCGCGCGGGCCTGGCTGCCCGCAGGCCGCCGCACACAGCCCCGGTTTGTTTGCGATGATCGGCGCCCTCACCCCCACCCACACATCGGATTTGCCCATGTCCACCGGCCTCATCCCCGCCACCATCCTCACCGGCTTCCTGGGCTCGGGCAAGACCACCTTGCTCAAGCGGGTGCTCAGCGAGCATCACGGCCAGAAGATCGCCGTGATCGAGAACGAGTTCGGCGAGGAGAACATCGACAACGAGATCCTGGTGGCCGACACCACTGAGCAGATCATCCAGATGAACAACGGCTGCGTCTGCTGCACCATCCGCGAGGACCTGCGCACCACCTTGTCCGACCTGGCCGCCAAGCGCCGCAAGGGCGAGCTTGATTTCGACCGGGTGGTGATCGAAACCACCGGCCTGGCCGACCCCGGCCCGGTGGCACAGACCTTCTTCATGGACGACGAGATCGCCGAGAGCTATCTGCTCGATTCGATCCTGACCCTGGTGGACGCGGTGCACGCCGAGGGCCAGCTGGACAAGCGCCAGGAAGCGCGCCGCCAGGTCGGATTTGCCGACCAGATCTTCATCAGCAAGACCGACCTGGCGGCGCCGGCTGCGGTGGACGCGCTGGTGCACCGCTTGAAGCACATGAACCCGCGCGCACCGATGCAGAAAGTGCATTTTGGCGAGGTGCCGATCACCAGCGTGTTCGACCTGAAGGGTTTCAACCTCAATGCCAAACTGGAGATCGACCCCGAGTTCCTGGCCGCCGATGCGCATGCACACAGCGCCCACGGCCATGATCACAGTGACCATGGCCATGAAGGCCACGACCACGGCCCCGGCGAGGCCTGCGACCACCCGCACCACCATGCCCACGACGACGACGTCAAGTCCTTCGTGTTCCGCTCTGAAAAAGCCTTCAACCCCGCCAAGCTGGAGGATTTTCTCGGCTCGATCGTGCAGGTCTATGGCCCCAAACTGCTGCGCTACAAGGGCGTGCTGAACATGAAAGGCAGTGAACGCAAGATCATCTTCCAGGGCGTGCACCAGTTGATGGGCAGCGACCTGGGGCCGAAATGGCTGCCGGGCGAAAAGAAGGTGAGCAAGATGGTTTTCATAGGCATTGACCTGCCGCGTGACATCCTTTTGCAAGGGCTCGATGGCTGCCTTGTCTGACGCCGCCGGCAGGCCATCGGGCGTGGCTACAATCCGCGCGCCTCTAGCGACGCGGCAGATTCACCAGCCGTGGCGAACAACAGGTAGATCGCCACCGCCAGGAGCCCCGAAGTGACCAAGCCCATCCCCAAAATACCGGCCACAGCCACGCTGTCGGCTGGTGCGTCCACCAGTGCATCCGCCAGTGCATCCACCAGTGCATCCACCGGCGCGGCCACCAGCGCACCCACCACTGCGCCGGCCCCCAAAGTCGCCCTCAAGTCCGCCCCCAAATCAGCCAGCAAGTCTGCGGCTGCCAAGGCGGCAGTCCCCACGCCGGCGCCAGCGCCGTCCACCAGCCGTTTTGCCGAGCGCTTTGCGCCGCCCAAGCCCCCGGCCCGCGGCTACCCTGAGCCCCTGGATATCGTCAAGACGGCGTACAAGGCCGACCCCAAGCTGGTGAACGCCTGGAAGACCAAGCCCGGCCGTGAGCTGACCGAGGCCGAGCTGCAGGCGATGCCCGACGACGAGTACATGAACGACAAGCAGCTGGATTTCTTCCGCGCCCGGCTGACGCTCTTGAAGGACGACCTGCTGTCCAACGCCGGTGAGACCACCGAGCACCTGCGCGAGGACACCACCATCGTGCCCGATCCGGCCGACCGCGCCACCATCGAAGAAGAGCACGCCCTGGAGTTGCGCACCCGGGACCGCGAGCGCAAACTGCTCAAGAAGATCACCCAGTCACTGGGCCGCATCGAAGCCAGTGACTACGGTTTTTGTGACGAAACCGGTGAGCCCATCGGCCTGGGCCGGTTGCTTGCACGGCCCACCGCCACGCTGTCGCTTGAGGCCCAGCAACGCCGCGAGATGAAGCAAAAGATGTTTGGCGATTGAGGCTGATTCACGCTGATTGAACTTGAGCGACCCCCGCGCACGCCGTGATCTCCCACCGCCTGGCCCCAGCCACCCCCCTGCCCCGGCGTACGCCGCTGGCGGGCATGGCCACGCACGCCGGCTAACGCCATGGCCGACCCCAAGGACGGCGAGAGCTTCTTCCGCAAGGTGGTGCGCTTTGTCGCCAACCCGGCCACCGACTGGGCCGAGGTGAACCCCCGCGCTGATGACGATCTGGAGGTCGAGCGCATCGAGCTCAAGGCCATGGTCGAGCGCAAACGGCGCAACGATTTTGTGCGCAAGCGCGAGTTCGACACCCTGCGCCGGCTGCGCCGCGATGGCCTGTCGCCCGAGCAACTGGCCGCGCTGGGCGGGTCGTCCAAGGTCGATGACTCCGAGGTGAGACTGGCCGAGAACAGCGTCAGCGCGCGGGCCGATGCGGGGGTCAAGGCCAAGATCGACGAGATCGAGATGCAGATGGTGGGCGATCCGACCAAGCTCACCCGCGAGCAAAGCCGCCGCACGCCAACCATCACCAGCCGGCCGCCGACGCCGCCCGCCCAGCGGCCCACTGACTTCTACCTGGCGCCGACCGAGCCGGTGTCCTTCGATCCGGGCAAGGCCATGACGCCGATGCCCCGGCTGGATGGCAACGCGGCGCCGCGGGGCGCCGATCCCGGCCCGGCCGCAGCCGGCCACCTGCCGTCCCTGGCACCCGCCAGGCCGGCAGCACCGCCCCCGGCCTGGGCGGGTGGGGCGGGCTGGCTGGCAGCCGAGCTGGACCAGCCCACCTTGCGCCTGCCGGCCCAAGCCCATGACGCGCGCAGCGCCAGGCCGGCGGCCCAGCCAGGCGCTGCGGCCGGGCCCGGCCCCTTGATGCTGACACCGGGCGCCGGCCTGCCCCAGGCCGACACCAGCTTCAGTGCCAGCAGCCGCTTTGCGGTCGAGGTCAACGAGGTGGTGCACGACGCCGAGCTGGACGAGGCCGTGATCGCCTTTGCCAATGCCGACTTCAACCAGTGCGAGCAATCGCTGGCCGCGCTGTGCAAGGACAACGCCCCCCGCCACCGGCATGCCGACACCTGGCATGTGCTGCTCGACCTGTACCGCGCCACCGGCCAGCAGGTCAAGTTCGAGGCCCTGTCGCTGGACTACGCCCACCAGTTTGGCCGCTCGTCGCCGCAGAGGTACTCGCTGCCCAAGCGGCTGGCCGACGCCACCGCCGAGGCCCGGCCCGACACCCGGGGCGTCAAGGGCGATGTGGGCTGGGTCAGCCCGGCGCAACTGGATGTGGATGCGGTGGCCAAACTGCGCTCGGTCACCCTGCAACTGCCGCTGCCCTGGGTGCTGGACTGGTCGGCGCTGCTGGGCGTGGATGTTGAGGCCGCCAGCCAGTTGCAAACCTTGTTCCGGCAATGGGCGCCGCAGCCCATCGACATGCGTTGGCTGGGCGCCGAGCGCCTGTTGGCCACCCTGCAAGAAGCCGCCCCCACAGGGGTGCGCGACGCCGACCCGGCCTTCTGGATGGCCCGGCTGGAGGCCCTGCGCCTGATCAACCGGCCCGACCAATTTGACGAGACGGCGATCGACTATTGCGTCACCTACGAGGTCTCGCCGCCGTCCTGGGAGAAAGCCGGCTGCCAGGTGCGCGCCAGCGGCGCCAGCCAGAACACCAGCGTGCCGCCGATGTCCATCGTCGGCGAGGCGGCGTCCAGCTTCTTGGAATCAGGCCTGTCCGACGACGGCCGGGCGGGCGGCCAGGTGATCACGGTCGATCTGTCGGGCCAACTGGTGGGCGACATCAGCAACACCCTGCAGCAGATCGACCGCCAACTGGGCGGCGCCAGCCTGGTGCAGGTGTCGTGTGCGCGGCTGATTCGGGTCGATTTCATCGCCGCTGGTGACCTGCTCAACTGGGTGCTGGCCAAGCGCACCGAGCACCGCCGCATCACCTTCATCGACGCCCACCGCCTGGTGGCGCTGTTCTTTGGTGCCATGGGCATCAACGAGCAGGCCAAGGTGCTGGTGCCGCGCGACTGACCCGGCGCGGCCGCTGGGCTGGCCCTTTCCCTGGCCGGGGCGCAAGCCCCCGGCATCCTCCGCCGATCACCTCCAACCGATTGCCAAGACACCCCATGGAAGCCTTCCACGGCACCACCATCATCAGCGTGCGCCGCCAGACCCCCGAGGGCTGGCAGGTGGCGCTGGGCGGTGACGGCCAGGTCACACTGGGCAACATCGTCATCAA
>JANLZT010000510.1:0-7579 GCA_031366465.1 Betaproteobacteria bacterium
TTCCAGGCCCACACCGCGACGGGGAAGTTGAAGGCGCTGATCACCCCCACCACGCCCAGCGGATGCCACTGCTCCATCATGCGGTGGCCGGGGCGCTCGCTGGCGATGGTCAGGCCGTGCAACTGGCGCGACAGGCCCACCGCAAAGTCGCAGATGTCGATCATCTCCTGCACCTCGCCCGCGCCCTCGCTGCTGACCTTGCCGACTTCGAGCGTGACCAGCGCGGCCAGGCTGTCTTTGTGGCGGCGCAGCGCGTCACCGAACAGCCGCACCAGCTCGCCCCGGCGCGGCGCCGGCACTTGGCGCCATTGCACGAAGGCGGCTTGCGCCTGGGCGATTGCCGCGCGCACCTGGGCCGGGTTGGCCGGGTGCACCGCGCCGGTGGCCTGGCCATTGATGGGCGAGCGGGCGGCCAGGCTGCCGCCGGTGTAGGCGGCGGGCGCCACGCCAAGGGCTGCGAGCAGGCTGTGGGCTGGGTTCATGGCGGTCGCTCCCTTCAACCAATACTTTCCACCTGCCGCGACTGCTGGTAGGCACTGCCAAAACGGTTGGCCAAAAAGGCCGGCAGCGCGATCTGCTCCTGCCGGATGAAGCCGGCCTGCGGCAGCAGGCCGCTGCAGAACAGATCGACCGCTGCGCACAGGCCGGCGGCGGTGGTGATCTGGATCGCCGACAAGGGCGCGGTCTCGCTGCGGTCGGCAAAGATTTTGCGGGCAAACACCTCCTGCAGCAATTGGCCGTCGCGCAGCCCACTGACGGTGACGAACACCAGCACCACGTCCTGCATCGTGCCGGGCACGCTTTTGCGCAGGATGCTCTTCAGCGTTTCGGGCTCGTCTTTGAGCTGCAGGTCTTCCAGCAGCATCTTCATCAGCGCCTGGTGGCCGGGGTAGCGCACGCTTTTGTAGTCCAGCGTGCGCACCCGGCCGGCCAGGGTCTCGCACAGCGTGCCCAGGCCGCCGCTGGTGTTGAAGGCCTCGTACTCGGTGCCGTCCAGGCTGAAGTGCTCCAGGCCCTCCAGCGGCAGCACCTCGATGGCTTGCCCATCGCGGATCGCCTCGCAGGGGTGGCAGTACTCGTTGATCAGGCCGTCCACGCTCCAGGTCAGGTTGTATTTCAGCGCATTGGTCGGGAAGGCCGGCAGCGCGCCCACCCGCATCTTGACGTCGTGCAAGGTGTCGAAGCGCTGCGCCAGGTGGTGGGCGACGATGCCGATGAAGCCCGGCGCCAGCCCGCACTGCGGCATGAAGGCGCTGGGCGCGCCGGCCGCCAGGGCCTGGATGGCGCGGGTGGCGGCCACGTCCTCGGTCAGGTCGAAGTAGTGGCAGCCGGCCTGCGCCGCCGCGCCGGCCGTGGCCACCGCCAGGTGGTAGGGCAGGGCGTTGATGACGATGTCGTGGCCGCCGCCCGCGCCGCCAGACAGCAACGCCGCCAGCAGCGCCGGGCCGTTTTCGGTATCGGCCGCGAGTGTGGTGATGCCGGCGCCCCGCACCCGGCCCAGCGCGGCGGCGCTGCGGTCGATCAACGTGACGAGGTAGTCACCACTGCCGGCCAGCAGGCGGGCGATGGTCTGGCCGATGTGGCCGGCGCCGAGCAGCGCAACACGGGTGGGGCGGCTTGCCGGCACGCTGTCAGAACTCGTAGCGCAGCGTCACCTGCACGGCCCATTGGCTTTCGCCCTTGACCTGCTTGGTGCCCGGCACTTCCAGATTGCCCAGCGAGTAGACGTATTTGCCGTCCTGCAGGCCGCTGTAGTTGACAAAGCTGCGTGAGATGCCGCCACCGGCGGTGCCGCCGAAGCGGTCGACGTTGAAGCCGATCTCACGCGTCTGGCCCCAGCGCTTGTCGATCAGGTTGCCGACATTGAGCAAGTCGATGGTGAACACGCCCTTTTGCTTGGCGGTGAAACCCGGCACCTGCTGGCTGATGCGCAGATCGAAGGTGTTGACAAAGGGGTTGTAGCTGCTGGCGCGCTTGACCACCGTGCCGCGCGCGGCGTCCAGCTCGGGGTTGGCGGCGACGATCTCCCAGAACTTGGCCTCTTCGGCGGCGCCGCCCTTGAAGACCACCTCACCCGAGCCCGGGCCCTTGGGGATGTACATCAGGTCGTTGCCGTCAAAGCCGTCGCCGTTGATGTCGTTGAAGTAGGTCCAGCTGTAGGGCAGACCCTTGCGGCCCTCGTAGAACAGGCCCACGGTGGTCTTGTAGTCACCGACAAAGGCCTTGGACCAGGTGACGGCGGCGCTGATGCGGTCGCGCACCAGGTAGGCCGAGTTGGCCGTCACCTCCTCGTTGGGATCGAAGATCGCCCGGTTGCCGAAGTTGGAGGCGGCGGTGGACGACGTCAAGGGGCTGACCTCGCTGGCCGAGATGCGGGTGTAGGCGGCCTGCCAGTTCAGGCCGGCCCAGGGCTGCTGGCGCAGGCTCAGCGTGAACTGGTTGCCGCTGCCTTTGCGGGTGTCGGTGACCTGCAGCACATTGCTGTACAGGCTGTTGCTCAGCGCCCGGGTGCCCACGGCGGTGGTGCAGCCCGCACCGGTGGCCGGCAGGCCGCTGGCGGTCCAGCAGGCCGGGTTGTAGCCGCTGGCATTGAAGTACATCGGCCGGCCGTCCGGCCCGGTGCCGGTGGCGGCACCCAGGTTGAGCTGCTGGTAGTAGATGGCGCTGTCGGTTCGGGTGTGGATCCACTCGGCGCCGGCCTGCAGGCCGAACCAGGGCAGCTCGCGGTCAAAGGCCAGGTTCATCTTCCACACCGCAGGCTGGCGCACGCCGGGCGCCAGAAAGTCCACCGCCGCCTGCGGCGTGGCGCTGCCCAGGCCGGTGGTCGGCTGCAGCGCCGGGTCGGCGTTGAAGGTGCCATTGGCGCTGGGGCAGGCGCCCAGCGAGCCGCTGCCGCAGCCCACCGTGCGCAGCACCACGCCGGTGTTGGAGTAGGGGTTGCTCAGCCAGACCGACGCCGATTCGCCCTGGAACAGGCCCAGGCCACCACGGATCTGGCCGGCGCGCCGGTCCTTGGCGTCCAGCGCGTAGTTGAAGCCCAGCCGCGGCTGCAGCAGGCGGTTGCCGTCCAGGGTCTTGGTGTTGTCGATGCCAAAGCCGCCGGTCTGGCGGGTGCCGGTGCCCAGGCCGGTGACGCTGCCGGCCACTGCCGGTTTGGCGGCATCGGCATTGGCCAGCGGTTTGTCGTCCGAGCTGGATTGGTCCAGCCGCAGGCCCAGGGTCAGCGCCAACTGCTTGCTCACGGTCCAGTTGTCCTGCAGGAACAGGCCGGTGTTGGTCAGCGTCCACTGCGCGGCCGCCTCACTGACCGCATGGCCGGGGGCGGCCGAGTTCAGGGTGTACTGCACTGGCCGGCCGCGCTGGAAGTTCTCCAACACCGCAGCGTCCACCTGGGCGGCAGTGGCGGTGGCGCAGTTGATGGCACCGAAGCTGTAGGTCAAGGTGGCGCTGCTGTTGAGGCAGCGGAAGATGTAGTTGCCCTTGGTGTCTTGCACAAAGGCGTTGTAGATCTGGTTGCGGCTGATGTCCAGGCCGCCCTTGAGCTCATGCTCGCCCAGCAGCCAGGTGCCGGCCAGGTAGGCGTCCTGGGTCTGGGTGCGCAGGGCGTTGAAGTGGCGGCTGCGCTCGGTGCCAAAGAACAGCGTGGTGTTGCGGGTGCCGCTGCCGGTGGGCGAGACACCGGTGTAGTTCAGCGCCACTTGCGGCATGTCGATCTGCACCTTGGGCACGCTGTCGTAGTCGCGCTTGGACACTTTCAGCTCGGTCGAGAAGCTGGGCGTCCAGTCGGCAAACCACTGGCCCACCACCGATTCGATGGTCTTGGCCTGCGGATACCAATGCGAGCTGAGCGACAGCGCGGTGGCATTGATGCCCGGGAACTGCGGCTCGGACTGCTCGGTCTTGTTGTAGCGCAAGCTGGCGCGGTGGTCGTCGTTGAGGGTCCAGTCCAGCTTGAGCAGGCTGTCCTTGACGGTCAACTGGGCGTCGCTGGGCACGCTGTAGTCGCCCACCGCCATGCCGTAGCTGGTTTGGGCCACCGTGGCGGCATCGGCCAGGGCGGTGGGCGAGATCAGCACATTGGTGCGGCTGTCGCCAATCGGGCCGAAGTCGGGCACCGAGCGCGAGCTGATCAGTTCTTCGTAGTTGGCAAAGAAGAACAGCTTGTCCTTGATGATCGGCCCGCCCAGCGTGAAGCCCTTGGTGGTCTCCTTGAACTTGGGCGGGTCGAAGTAGACGCCGGTGGTGTCGTTGATGCGCTGGCCGGCCATGTCATCGCTGCGGTAGACGAAGTAGACGCTGCCCTTGACCTCGTTGGTGCCGCTCTTGGTCACCGCATTGATGTTGGCGCCGGTATAGCCCTTCTGGGTGACGTCGAAGTTGCTCAGGTTGACCTGCGCCGACTGGATCGCGTCGATCGAGATCGGCTGTTTCAGCGTGGGCAGGTTGTTGTCCTCCAGGCCGAAGGTGTCGTTGGTGGTGACGCCGTCGATGGTCACCGAGTTGAAGCGGAAGTTCTGGCCGCCGGCCGAGATGCGGCCGCGCTCCTTGTCGGTCTGCGCCACCCGCGGGTCGGTGCGGGCGTAGTCCTGCAGATTGCGCTGGATCGACGCCAGGGCGTTGAGCTCGGCATTGCTGATGCTGGTGCCCGCCCCCATCGTGGACCGGTTGAAGACCTGGCTCTGCGCCTGGCCGGTGACCACCACGGTGGCGGTGGGACCGCCCAGCGTGGCGTCGAAGTTGAGCGTCTCGGCCAGCCCGAGGAACAGCCCGTCGCGCTGGTCGCTCTTGCCGTCCTTGCTGATGGTGATGAGGTAGGGCCCGCCCACCCGCAGGCCGCGCGCGGCATAGTGGCCGCCGGCATCGGTGCGGGTGGTGCTGGTGGATTTGGAGTCGATGTGCAGCACCGTCACAGTAGCCCCCGCCACCGGCTTGCCGTCGACATCGACCACGCTGCCGCTAACGGCGGCGGTGGTGTTCTGGGCCAGCGCCGGTGCGGCCACGACGATGGCCACGGCCACGCTCAGGGCCGAGCGGGCCAAGCCGCTCCAGGGGTGTTGGTTCATCGGGGTTCTCCTGCGCAAGGTGTTTTCAAAAGCGGACATGCCAGCCTCGTCCGGCAGCCCCATGTGAGTGGCAACTGGACGCCGCGCAGCCACTGCGCGCCACCGGTGTTTGCCCCGTGTTGGGGCTGCGCATCACCGGGGTTGGGCCCAGGCGCGCAGCGCCGCTGCCGCCGCCTGCCGTACCTCGGCCGGCAAGAACGAGGCCTCGGCGGCCAGCAGCCCCATCTGCACCAGGTCGGCCCAGCTGAAGCCGGCCTGCAGCAGGCCCAGCGCCTCGCGGCTGGGGTCGATGCGCGACATCAGCCGGTTGTCGGTGTGGAAAGACAAGCTGACCCCCGCCCGCCACAGCGCATGGATGGGGTGCAGCGCCAGCGACGCCGCCGCCCCGGTGTGCACATTGCTGGTGGGGCAGACCTCCAGATGCACCCGGCGCTGGCGCAACTCAGCCAACAGCGCCGGGGCGTCGGCTGCGTCCAGCAAGTCAGCCAGGCGCACGCCGTGGCCGATGCGCTGGGCGCCCAGGCGGGCGGCCTCCAGCACCCGGATGCCATCGTCGGCCTCACCGGCATGCAGGGTCAGGCCCAGGCCGGCCTGGCGCAGGCGGGCCAGCAGTGCCGCATGGCGGGTGGCGGGCCAGCCGGCCTCGGGCCCGGCCAGGTCGAAGCCGACCACCCGCGCAGAGCCGGGCTCGGCCGGCTGCTCGAACCAGCGCAGCGCCAGATCGGCCGCGCTGGCGATCTGCGCGTCGCTCTCATGGCGCATCGCACAAACGATCAAGCCACTGGGCAGCGGGCTGCGCGACAGGCCGCGCAGCAGCGCGGCCACCGCCGCGTCGCCCGACATGCCATGCGGCTCGAACAGCAGCGGCGCGATGCGGAACTCGGCCAGTACACAGCCGTCGGTGCGGGCGTCTTCGGCAGCCTCGCAGGCCACCCGCTCCAGCGCCTCGGGCGTGGCCATCGCCGCCACCGTCAGCGCAAAACCGCGCAGGTATTCATCCAGCGACCCGGCATGGGCCCGGGCATCGAACCAGGCCGCCAGGGCCTCTTCATCCTGGGCCGGGGCAGCAATGCCGCGCTCGCGCAGCAGGGCCAGCAGGGTGGCCACCCGCAGGCCGCCGTCCAGGTGCTCGTGCAGCAGCACCTTGGGCAGGCTGCGGGCCTGGCGCAACAGATCGGGGGGCGAGAGGGGTGGCGGGCCGGAGGTGGGGGCGGGCATGAAGCCATGCTATCGGAGGCTGCCGCGCCAGCGCCCCAGCGGCCCGGTGACCCCCGGGGGCAGGCAACTACGGTGCCGGCGGCGGCCCGAGACTTGCTATCCTGCCCGCCACCTTCAATCACCTTCCTGGGGACCCCTTGACCATGAAACACGCTGTGCTGGCAGGCTTTGGTTTGAGCGTCTTGGCGGCCGGAGCCCTGGCCCAGCCCGCCGTGATCTACGACATGGGTGGCAAGTTCGACAAGTCCTTCAACGAGGCCGCCTACAACGGCGCCGAGCGCTGGAAGAAGGAAACCGGCAAGCCCTATCTCGACTTCGAGATCAGCAACGAGGCCCAGCGTGAGCAGGCCATGCGCCGGATGGCCGACAAGGGCGCCAACCCCATCATCGGGGTGGGCTTCAGCCAGGGCTCGACGATGGAGAAAGTGGCCAAGGATTTCCCCAAGCTGCAGTTCGCCATCATCGACTCGGTGGTCAAGCTGCCGAATGTCGAATCGGTGGTCTTCAAGGAGCAAGAGGGCAGCTTTCTGGTCGGCATGATGGCGGCGATGGCCAGCAAGAGCGGCAAGGTCGGCTTCATCGGCGGCATGGACATCCCGCTGATCCGGCGCTTCCAGTGCGGCTACGAGCAAGGCGCCAAGTACGCCAACCCCAAGGTGGACGTGACGGCCAACATGACCGGCACCACCCCCAGCGCCTGGAACGATCCCACCCGTGGCGGTGAACTGGCCAAGGCCCAGTTTGCCAAGGGCGTGGATGTCGTGTTTGCCGCGGCCGGCGGCACCGGCGTGGGCGTCTACCAGGCCGCCAAGGACGCCAGCAAACTCGCCATCGGCGTGGACAGCAACCAGAACCACCTGCACCCCGGCACCATGCTGACCTCGATGGTCAAGCGGGTGGACGTGGCGATCTACAAGCTTTCCAAGCAGACCCACCCCGGCGTGACCGTGCTGGGCCTCAAAGAGGGCGGCGTGGACTACGCCATGGACCAGCACAACGCGAGTCTGGTCTCGGCCGACATGAAGAAGAAGGTGGACGCGGCCAAGGCCGACATCATTGCCGGCAAGATCAAGGTCGCCGACTACATGGCCGACAACGCTTGTAAGTATTGATGTCCCGGCCTTGATGTCGCCACCCGCCGTCCGCATGGACGGCATCAGCAAACGCTTCGGCGCGGTGCAGGCCAACCGCGCGGTGTCGCTCACGGTGGCCGCTGGCACGGCGCATGGCATCGTCGGCGAGAACGGCGCCGGCAAGAGCACGCTGATGGCCATCCTCTACGGCTTCTACCAGGCCGA
>JANLZT010000516.1:0-1578 GCA_031366465.1 Betaproteobacteria bacterium
CGCTGCGGCTGCGGCCGCGCAGATCGCCGGTGTGGCCAAGGTGTTGCATGCCGACGCCGACGGCCTGGCCCATGGCCTGGCCGAGAACGTGGCGACGCAGATCCTGGCGATTGTCGGGAAGGACGCGCCGGCCTACAGCCATATCCTGTTCCCGGCCACCGCCGCCGGCAAGAACGTCGCGCCACGGGTGGCCGCGCTGCTGGACGTGGCCCAGATCAGCGATGCCACCCGGGTGATCAGCGCTGACACCTTCGAGCGTCCGATCTATGCCGGCAACGCGATTGCCACGGTGCAAAGCAGCGATGCCATCAAGGTGATCACGGTGCGCACCACCGGTTTTGATCCGGCTGCGGCCAGCGGTGGCAGCGCCACGGTGGAGGTGCTGGCGCCGGTGGCCGCGTCGGCGGCCAGCAGCTTTCTGGGCAGCGAGATCGCCAAGCTCGACCGGCCCGAGTTGACCGCCGCCAAGATCATCGTCTCGGGTGGCCGGGCGATGGGCAGCAGCGAGAAGTTCAACGATGTGCTCACGCCGCTGGCCGACAAGCTGGGCGCCGCACTCGGCGCCAGCCGCGCCGCGGTGGATGCGGGTTATGCGCCCAATGACTGGCAGGTTGGCCAGACCGGCAAGATCGTGGCGCCCCAGCTCTACATCGCCTGCGGCATCTCGGGCGCCATCCAGCACCTGGCCGGCATGAAGGACAGCAAGGTCATCGTCGCCATCAACAAGGATGCCGAGGCACCGATCTTCAGCGTCGCCGACTATGGCCTGGAGGCCGACCTGTTCGTGGCCGTGCCCGAGTTGGTCAAGGCGCTGTGATCAGCGCTGCCTGATGCCCCGTTGAACCCTGCAAAGGCGCCGCTGTGGCGCCTTTGTGCCGTCTGGAGAAAGCCATGAGCTACCGCGCCCCCGTCAAAGACATGCTGTTCGTGATGCAGGAACTGGCCGGCCTGGCGGCCGTGGCCCAATTGCCCGGCTTCGAGGACGCCGGCCTGGACACCGCCGCTGCGGTGCTGGACGAATGCGCCAAACTCAACCAGGACGTGGTGGCGCCGCTGAACTGGGAGGGCGACATCCACCCGTCGAGCTTTCAGGATGGCCAAGTCACCGCGTCACCCGGCTTCAAGCAGGCCTTCAAGCAGTACGCCGCCGGGGGCTGGCAGGGCCTGAACCATCCGCAAGCGTTCGGCGGCCAGGGCCTGCCCAAGCTGATCGGCGCGGCCTGCCTGGAGATGGGCAACAGCGCCAATGTCAGCTTTGCCTTGTGCCCGCTGCTGACCGATGGCGCCATCGAGGCGCTGCTGACCGCCGGCAGCGACGAGATGAAGGCCCGCTACATCCCCAAGCTGATCGACGGCAGCTGGACCGGCACCATGAACCTGACCGAGCCGCAGGCCGGCTCCGACCTGGCGGCGGTGCGCAGCCGCGCCGAGCCCCAGCCCGACGGCAGCTACAAGGTCTTCGGCACCAAGATCTTCATCACCTGGGGTGAGCACGACATGGCTGAGAACATCGTCCACCTGGTGCTGGCCCGGGTGAGCGGTGCGCCCGAGGGCGTCAAGGGCATCTCGCTGTTCGTG
>JANLZT010000554.1:0-6048 GCA_031366465.1 Betaproteobacteria bacterium
GCGCAGCCGCGCCGCTGACGTGGCCAGGCTGCTGAGTGACGCCAACAGCCACTTCTACGTCTGTGGCTTGAAGAGCATGGAAGAGGGCGTGGTGCTGGCGCTGCGCGACATCGCCAGCCAGGCGGGGCTGAACTGGGACGAGATCGGCGCCGCGCTCAAGCGCGAGGGGCGGCTGCACCTGGAGACCTATTGAGGCAGGACACCAGGCTGCACCGGTCATTCGACCGTCACGGACTTGGCAAGATTGCGTGGCTTGTGGTGGCCGCCCGGCGCTGCGCGCCTTCACATCGCTGGCGCGATATGAGCGGCCCCCTAAACCCATGACCTGCCGCGCTATTCGCGCGGGCGGCGTATCGTCGCTCAGAACAAAGTTGCTAAACGACAGTTAGGATTGGCGCAGCTTCCATGGCCAGGGCGCGTTTCTCCACAAAGGCACCCCACCGACCGCTCCGCAGCGCTCCTTGAGTCGGGTGCAGTGCTAGATTGCTTCTTGCCGATCCCCTTTTCGGGGCGACGAATCTTGCGAACGACGCCGCCTCATTGCGTTCCAGTCTCGCGCAATGGCTTGACCCGCAATACGCTCACGAGCCCTGCCACCAAGGTCAGCACCGCCCCGATTCCGAGACCGACTCGGGGTGCCGATTCGACTGAGGCGACGGTGAACAGCAGGCTCATGACGACCCCACCGGCGGTCTGGCCTGTCAGCCGGGCGGTGGCCTGCATGCCGCCTGCGGCGCCGGTTCTCTCTCGTGGTGCGGAGAGGAACATGTTGCGGTTGTTGGGCACTTGAAAAAGACCGAAGCCCAGACCACACAACATGGTGATCGGCACCAGCGGTAACGCGCTGCCTTGCACAGGCCAGAGTGAGGCAGCGGCGAGCCCAACCGCAAGACAGGCACCGCCCGCGGCGCAAAGCCATGCTGTCGGTACGCGATTAGCGAGATGGCCGGCTACTGGCGCCGTGATTGCCACCATCAACGGCCAGGGGGTCATGTAGAGCCCGGTCATCAGGGTGTCCTGCCCGAGACTGTGCTGCAGGTAAAAGGGCAGCGCCAACAAGCCCATGGTGATGCCAGCGAAGCAACAAACCGAAGCCATCGCCGAAATTCGGAACGGCCCCGCGCGGAGAAGGTCAAGCGGAATCAAGGGTGCGTCCCTTGGCATCTCCCGCCGGATCAGCGCTGCCAGGCTGATGGCTGCCGCGACGAGTAAGGCGGTAGCCAGCACCGGCTGCTCCACCAGCACTTCTGCGCCGACAACCAGCGACGCAAAGACTGCGCCATTCAGCGCCACACTGAACCGGTCGAGCGGCCGCGCCGTGCCGGCGAGATCGGGGAGTGCGCGGCTCGCGAGCAGCACCAGCCCACCCAAGGGAAGGTTCAACGCAAATAGCCAGGGCCAGTTCGCGCCTGACAGGACCAGCGCGCCGATGGTCGGAGCGGCCGCAGAAGACAGCGCAACGGCAAGCGCGTTCCAACCGATGGCGGCGCCAAGCTGGCGCGGGGGAACAACCAGGCGCAGCAGCGCGATGCCCAGCGCCATGATGGCGGCACCGCCAAGCCCCTGAAGGAAGCGGGCCGCGACGAGCCACGGCAGCGACGGGGAAAGCGCACACAACGCGGACGCGGTCGTGAACACCGCAACGCCCATTGTGAATACGCGGCGATAGCCCCGGCTTTCACCGAGTGCGGCGCAGGGCAGCAAGCCCATCACCAGGGCCGTCTGGTAGGCGGTGATGACCCAGACCGCCATGCCCGGTGTCACTTGGAGGGACCGCGCCATGCTTGGCAGCGCCACGTTTGCGATGGCTGCGTCAAGCACCGCAAGCACCATGGCAGCCAGCACGGCAGCAATCGCAGCGTTGCGCCGCGGCCCCTGCAACTCAGAAGGCGCATCGTCAGTCTGCAGTGGCGATCGCGCTGCCTCGCGGTCATCGCCTAGATCAGCAGATGACGACTTCTTCGATACGGTCAAAGATGCCAGGGATGTTGGAAACCTGTGGCGCCCCATGCCCAGGTCGACAGGACGGTTCACGGCAAGCCCACGGTCCAGGCGCCGTCCCGCTCGACGTACCTCGTCACGCGGTGTTCATCTTTGTCTTCCTTCTTCAGGTCTCGCTCCGTGAAGCGGAACAGCAATGCGGGCCCGTTCATGCAGCGCGTGTCGTGGATGTCTCCGGGCAGGTACACCTGAACCTGGCCAGGCCGCACCCGCGTTGAACCCCTTTTCACCAACCGAACACTGCCGTCCGGCTCCTCCAGCCGACCATAGGTGCCCATCTCGATTTCACCTTGCTGCATCGCATAAATGACCCAACCCCGGCCATGGTCGTGGGGCGGTCGGTACAGGCCCACGGATTCGGTGTGCGCCAAGAGCACGAAGCCCTGCGTCGGGTCGCGGTACAGCTCCCGGTTTGCCGGCGCTTGCCGGTGCAACTCCGCCAGCCATTCCTCTGTGGCGGGGGCCTTGAGCAGGTCCTCCAGGTGCGCGCGACAAGCAGCGACCAGTTCGGTGCTGAGCGGTCCCCAGACCGCCTTGATGCCCTTGATCGACGTGTCAAATGCGTTGCGAGCCATGAGCTTTTCTCCAGTTCCGCTCGGACGAAAACCGTTCAAGCGCATGGCCAGAAGATAGACACTCGCCCGAGATGACGGAAGGCGCATGATCTGCACTCAGTACCTGCGTCGCACGCCATGTCAGCGCCATCACGCTTGGAGCGGCAGCTTGGCCAGACCCGATCTCAATATGCTTTTCACGCTGGACGTGTTGCTCGCCGAAGGCAGCGTTGCGCGCGCCGCTAGGCGACTGCATTTGAGCCCGTCAGCGATGAGCCGAGCGTTGACGCGGCTGCGAGAGGCCACTGGCGATCCGCTGCTGGTTCGCGCCGGCCGCGGCCTGGTGGCATCTCCCCGAGCGATCGAGCTTCGCGAGTCCATCAGCCAACTCGTCCACGACGCTGAAGCTGCCCTGCGGCCCGCCGGCAAGCTCGACCTCGGACAACTCGAGCGGACGTTCACGTTGCGGGCCAGCGAGGGTTTCGTGGAAAACTTCGGGGCCAGGCTCTTGTCGCGAGTCTCCGGAGAAGCCCCGGGCATTCGTCTGCATTTCCTGCACAAGCTTGACAAGGACAGTGGGCCGCTGCGCGACGGTTCGGTCGAGCTGGAAACGGGCGTGGTGGACAAAACCATCAGTCCGGAAGTGCGCACGCAGGCGTTGTTCCGAGACCGCTACGTGGGTGTCGTGCGAGCGGGTCACCCGCTGAGCGAGGGGGACGTCACCGCCGCCCGCTTTGCTGCTGCCAGGCATGTCCACGTATCGCGCCGGGATGGCGACAAAGGCCCCATCGACGAAGCCCTGGCGGGCATGGGCTTGCATCGACAGATTGCCATGATCGTCGGCGGCTTTTCGGCCGCTCTCGCTTTGGTTCGTTCCTCAGACTTGGTTGCCTGCGTTCACGAACGGCACAGTGGCGTTCTGTACGCAGGGATGCACAGCTTCGCATTGCCGCTGCCCATCGCGCCGTTCACGGTGTCCATGCTGTGGCATCCGCGCTTGGACGGAGATCCGGCGCATCGCTGGCTTCGAGGGTGCCTTCGGGGGATCTGCGCGGAGCAGCTTTCGGCTGAGTAGCGCGTTGCAGCCGCCACAGGCGGTGCACCCTCTGATCCTGCTGACCAAGACGCAACCGGGATCTGCATCGGGCGCCCAATGCGTGGCAACCCTGACAAGGCGTCACACGCATGAACTGAGTGCAAGTGGTGCGCCTTCCGCCGCACGAGACAGATCCCTAAGCTTCAGACAGCTAGACTTTCTCAGCAGGTTCGGCCCGCGATTGAGGTCGACGCGAGACACCAAAGTACGAAATCCACGATCTACCTCCAGTCCGGCCCCTTCGCCATGTCGTCTTCGTCCCGTCCTTCCTGGAAGCTGCTGACCTCGCTCTTGATGCTGAGCCTGGTGCCCGTGGCCGCCGGTGTGGTGCGCCTGTTGGGGATGGCCAGTGGCGGTGATGTCACACCCCAAAGCGCGCGCTTCGTGGCGATGCCAGCCCCGGTGGTTTTGCACATCGTGTGCGCCAGCCTGTTCTGCGTGCTGGGGGCATTTCAGTTCGACTCAGCCCTTCGGCTGCGCTTCCCGCGCCTGCATCGTATCGCCGGTAGGGTGGCCGCGCCCTGCGGCATCGTGGCGGCGTTGACGGGCTTGTGGATGACGGCCGCGTACGCCATTCCTGCGGAGCTGCAACGCCCGCTGCTGTACGGGGTACGCATGGTGGTCGGGCTGGCCATGACGCTGGCCATCGTCGTGTCCGTTCGTGCGATCCTTCAACGCCGCATCACCCAGCACATGGCCTGGATGGTCCGCGCCTATGCGCTGGGTCAAGGCGCCGGTACGCAAGTGCTCATCCTGTTGCCGGTGACCTTGACGGCCGGCGCACCGACTTTCATCTTCCGTGATGCCCTCATGGCTTCGGCCTGGGGTCTGAACGTGGTCTTCGCCGAATGGGTCATTCGACGCCGCGCAAGTGCGGGTCATGCGTCTTCCGCTATCTCGGGCGAATGAGTATCTTTTTGACTTGCGCTTGAACGGTTTTCGTCCGAGCGGAACTGGAGGAAATACCCCATGAACCGCCTTCTCCGACCTACCCTGGCCTCGCTGGTCACCCTGCTCGTCGCAGCACACGCGCACGCCTACGAGGCCGGCTGGATGCAGATCCAGACGGCTGGTGCGACACCGGATGCGCCCACCACCTCGGTCGCCCTGTTCTACCCAACGATGGCTGCGCCGCGGGCCATAGCCATGGGACCGTTCGCGCTCGAAGTCGCCATCGGCGGCAAACCCGTCGAGAAGGTCAAGGCGCTGATCCTGCTCAGTCACGGCAACGCCGGGACTGAGCTTGGGCACAGCGTCCTGGCGCAAGCCCTCGCCCGCAACGGCTATCTGGTCGCCGCACTCCGTCATCCCGGCGACAACTGGCAGGATCGCTCTCTGCTCGAGAAGAGCCCCGAGCGCTACTTCGACGAGCGGCCGCGGCAAGCTTCTCGCGTCATCGACGCGATCCTGGCCGATCCAGCGTGGAAGGCTCGCATTGCGACCGACAGCCAAGGGCCTCGCGTGGGTGCGCTTGGACACTCGGCCGGCGGCTACACGGTGCTGGCGTTGGCGGGCGCCAGGCCGGATTTGTCCCGCATGAGAAAGCACTGCCTGGCCGAAGCGTCCGAAGACCCGATCTTCTGCGGCATGAGCCGCGCGGGGGCTGCTGCGCCGCCGTTGCCAGCGGCCGCGCTCTCGCTCAAGGACGAGCGCGTTCGGGCAGTTGTGGCGATGTCCCCGGCAGGTGTGCTGCTCACCGCCGAATCGCTCGCCACGGTTCGGTCAGCGACCATGATCTACGAGGCCGAGCTTGATCGTTTCGTGGTGCCGCGATTTCATGCCGAGTGGGTGGCCAGCAATCTGCCCGCACCGAACCTGCATCGGGTACCTAACGCCTGGCACTTCGCTTTCATGGATACACCCAGCATGCCCCTCCCCAGCCCGGACGGCGATGTCGCCGCAAACCCGCCGGGTTTCGATCGCGATGCGTTCCTGAAGCAGCTCGCAGTCGAAATTGCGGCCTTCTTCGACAAGACCCTCCTTTAGCCCGATTCATCCCCTTGGATCTGAGCCCGCCCCAGCGCCACGGCGGTCCCCGTTGGCGGCCGCCGCCACCTGCCGCGCTATTCGCGCGGGCGGCGCACCGCGCCGCACAAAGCCGGTCACTCAACCGTGACCGACTTTGCCAGGTTCCTGGGTTTGTGGCTCCGGCCGGCGCTGCGCGCCTTAACTTGGCTGCGCCAAGTTAGCCTGCGCCGCAAGCCACGCCATCTTGCGCGCCTGCGGCGCTGGCGCTGCGCGCCGCAAG
Organism: Betaproteobacteria bacterium; assembly: GCA_031366465.1. Lineage (GTDB taxonomy): Bacteria > Pseudomonadota > Gammaproteobacteria > Burkholderiales > Burkholderiaceae_C > Pseudaquabacterium. The sequence goes on from JANLZT010000554.1 coordinate 5,900, forward strand.
CCCGCGCCGGTCATTCGACCGTCACGGACTTGGCAAGATTGCGTGGCTTGTCCACATCCGTCCCCCGTGCGCAGGCGGTGTGGTAGGCCAGCAATTGCAGCGGCACCACATGCAGGATGGGGGACAGCGCGCCGTAGTGCTCGGGCATG
>JANLZT010000566.1:0-11686 GCA_031366465.1 Betaproteobacteria bacterium
GCTGCTGCGGAGCGGCGACCTGCCCTGGCTGATCCGCATCGATGGCCTGCTGCTGCTGGGCGTGTACCTGATGTCGCCGATCCTGATCCTGGGCTGGCTGCTCAGCCTGCTGCTGTACTTCACGGTCAGCATCGACGTCGCTACGCCGGCCCTGCTGGCGATCGCCTTCATGGGCCACAGCGCGCTGGGCAACTTTGCGGCGTTTTTCGAGATCGCGGCGGCCACCCACCTCGACCGCTCACGCCAGCGGGTGCGGCTGATCGCCTTCAACTGGCTGGGCTTCATCGTCAGCGCGGTGGCGATTGCCAAGTCGGTGCTCGACCAGGCCCTGCTCGACCGCCTGCCCGGCCGCGGCTTCCACTGGGACAAGACCGTGCGCTACCGGCGCGCGAAGCCCGGGCCGGCCACATGATCGCGGCCGCCCTGTTCCTGTTGACGGCGCTGGTGGTGCTGCTGCCACTGCTGCCGGCGCTGGCCGAGTGGCGCTGGGCCAGCGACGTGGTGCCGCTGCACATCGACGGCCAGGACGCGCTCGACCCGCCCTTCCTGGCGCGTTCGTTCGTGCAGCAACTGCAGGACGCGCTGGCCCATGGCCGGCGCCGGCTGGGCCGCTCCTTGATCGGCCGGGCGCCGCTGCAGGGTGAGCTGCCCTTGTCCGAGACCGAGCGCCAGTGGCTGCGCAGCCGGCGCGTCTGGTTTGCGCCGGGTGACCTGGTGCTGCCGGCGCGGGTGAGCTTTGTCGGCGAGGTCTCGGCCGATGGCCACCTGCAGACTGCGGCCGACGCCGCCTACCGCGGCCTGCGCGCGGCCGGGCAACTGGTGCTGGCCGAGCGCTGCACGGTGCAGCGCTGGGCCCATGGCCGGGTGGTGGAGGTGCACAGCGGCTGCGAGCTGGCCGGGCGCATCAGCGCCGATGAGCGCATCCACCTGCTGGGCCCGGCCAATTTCATGCTGCTGCATGCGCCGGTGGTCTGCTTCGGCACCGACCCCTCGCACCATGACGAGCGTCCGCCCTGGACCCACTTTGCCAGCGTGCGCACCGCCTGGGGCAACAGCGCGGCACTGGACGCGGTGCTGCGCTCGCGCGGCTGCGGCGGCCTGCCCGCGCCGGTGGTCTGGGACGCGGTGGCACGCCGGGGCACCTGCGAGGTGGCGCTGCAGGCCGCCGGCAGCAGCCATTGGTTGGGCGACCTGGTCTGCCGCGGCGACGCCACGCTGGGCCCGCGCTGCGACGCCAGCGGCAGCCTCAAGGTGCACGGTGACCTGCTGGTCGGGGCCGGCGGGCGCATCGCCGGCAGCCTGGTGGTGGGTGGGCGCATCGAGCTGGGCATGGGCTGCGTGGTGCTGGGCTCGGTGGTGTCCGAGCAAGAGATCGTGCTGGGCGCCGGCTGTGTGATCGGCGGCGCCGGCCTGCTGGCCACGGTGTCGGCACCGCGCATCCGGGTCTCGCCCGACGTGGTGGTGCACGGCACCATCTGGGCCAGTGAGGCCGGCCGCACCCAGTCGGTGGATGCCTGGTTCGACGAGCCCGAGCGGCTGGACGCGGCCTTCGTCGAGCGCCGTGAGGCGGCCACCTCGGACTGGCCCCAGGCCTGGACCGACCCCTGGGCCGACCCCCGCCAGCCCCCGGGAGCGCGCTGGTGAGCGGGCCGGTGACCCGCTTGCTGGCCCGCTGCCTGCCGGCCGGCCTGTGGCCGCGGCGGGCACTGGTGGCCGCACTGCTGCTGGGGGCCGCGCTGGCGCTGTGGCTGTGGGCCGGCGGTGCTGCTGGCCTGGGTGGCGCTGCAGCGCCGCTGCCACCGCCTGATCGCCTGGTGCTGGTGCTGCCCGACGACGCCGACGACGCCGACGCCCATGTGATGGCCTGGCGCGATGCGGCGGCCGAGCTGGGTTTCCCGCTGGAATCGGTGCGGGCCTCGCAACTGCTGCGGCGCGACGGCGCGCTGCCCGGCGCGGCGCTGATCCTGCCCGACACCATCCACCGCCGCATGAACGACGCCCTGGTGGCGCGGCTGGACCATTGGGTGCGTGGCGGCGGCCACTTGATGCTGGTCTTCGATGCCGGGGTGGTCGACATGAACGGCCGCTACCACCCGCAGCAGTCGCGCCTGTCCACGCTGGCCGGGCTGCGCTACGGCCTTTACGGCGAGTTGCGCGCCGGCATGTTGATCGAGCAGCCGGCCTGGGTCGATCAGTCGGCACTGGCCGCGCTGGGCCTGCCGCCGGGCAAGCTGATGCGCCAAGGCAGCGAGCTGCCACTCACCAGCGCCCAGCCGGCGCCCGGGCCCGACGAGCAACTGGCGGTCGTCAGCTACCACTACGGCCGGTTGCGCTATCCGATGTTTGCCACCGCCGGGGCCTACGACGGCCAGCGCCTGATGCATGGCGACGGCCAGCACCTGGTGGCCGGCGTGCACAAGCTGGGCCGCGGCGAGGTGCTGTTTGTCAACCTGCCGCTGAGCTACCTGAAGCTGCGCACCGACGGCCTGCTGCTGCACACATTCCTGCAACTGTTCGCGCGCGACCGGGTGGGCCTGCCCCAGCTGTCGGCCATGCCTGAGGCACGCGGCGCGCTGGTGATGAACTGGCACGTTGATTCGGGCGCGGCCGTGCCGGCGATGGAAAAGCTGGCCGCCCTCGGTGCGTTCGAGCAGGGGCCTTACTCGGTGCACCTGACCGCCGGCCCCGATGTGGACATCCCCGGTGATCGTTTAGGCATGGACCTGGCGCGCAACCCCGAGATGCAGCGCTGGGTGCAGCGATTCGCCAGCCGGGGCGACGAGGTCGGCAGCCATGGCGGCTGGATTCACAACGAGTTCGGCCGCCTGATCAGCAGCCAGAACCGCAGCCTGTCCAGCCAGATGATCGAGCGCAACACCGAGGCGGTGGCCCAGGCCAGCGGCAAGCCGGTGATCGAGTACTCGGCGCCCACCGGCAACCACCCGGCCTGGGTTACGCCCTGGCTCAAGGCGCGCGGCGTGCGGGCCTATTACTTCACCGGCGACATCGGCATGGCGCCCACCCGCAGCTACCAGGACGGCCTGCGCGGCCCGACCGACATGTGGGCCTTCCCGGTGCTCAGCTTCGGCCGTCAAGCGGCTTTTGAGGAGGCCGCCGCCAGCCAGGTGCCCGAGGCCGACATCGCGGCCTGGCTGCGCGATGTGTCCGACTACTGCGCCGACCGCCAGACCCTGCGCCTGATGTACTTCCACCCGCCCGGCATCGCGCTGTTCCCGCAGGCGTTTGCGGCCTGGATGGCCCACACCCGCGAGCTGGTGGACCAGCAGCGCCTGCGCTGGCTGACGATGGCCCAGTACGCCAACTTTGCCAACCGCCGGCTGCAGGTGCAGTGGCAGTTGACGGCCGGGCCGCAGGGCCAGCAGCAACTGCAGGCCAGCCACCCCGATTCACTGGCGCAGATGAGCTGGCTGCTGCCGGCCGCGCACTACGCCCGGCCCCGGCTGCTGGCCGGTGAGGCCCGCATCGTGCTGGCCGGTGGCCAATGGCAGGTGCATGCCGGCGCCGGCCGCCAGTTGCTGCTGGGCCTGGCTGCGGCGCCGGCCCCGGGCACCACGCAAGCCCAGGCAGACGGTCTGCCGGCCGCCTTGCAGCCAACGATCTTGCTGCCCAGCACCGCACCGCGAGTGCCGGCCGGCCAGCCCGTAGCCCCCCTCCCTTTGCTCCCGCCCGCCCTGCCAAGGGCCTCCTGAACCATGCCCGCCAGCAATCCCCTCCAACGACCGGTGTTGATCTCGGTCGGCACCCGGCCCGAGATCATCAAGATGGCGCCGGTCTATGCCGAACTGCGCCGCCGCGGCCTGCCGGTGGCCTGGGTGCACACCGGCCAGCACCGCGAGATGGCCGACGCGCTCTACCAGTTTTTTGGCATCGTGCCCGAGCACGCGCTGGCGCTGGACCGCCGCAACAACAGCCTGGCCCACCTCAACAGCCTGCTGCTCGAAGGCTTGTCCGATCTCTACCAGGCCCTGCAGCCGCAAGCGGTGCTGGTGCACGGCGACACCACCAGCACCCTGGCCTCGGCCACGGCAGCCTTCTACAACGATGTGCCCATCGGCCATGTCGAGGCCGGCCTGCGCACCCATTTGTCGCGCGAGCCGTTTCCGGAGGAGAAAAACCGCGAACTCACCGCCCGGCTGGCGCGCTGGCACTTTGCGCCCACCGCCGGGGCCGCCGCCAACCTGGCCCGCGAGGGCATCGCCGCAGCCGCCATCCACACGGTGGGCAACACGGCGGTGGACGCCGCGCTGGCCGGCAGCGCCCGGCTCGACCAATTGCTGGCCGCCAGTGCCGGGGTGCTGCCGCCCGACATCGATCAACTGCGCCAGCTGATCGACGCCCCCGGCCGGCCGCTGCGCCTGATCACCGTCACCGCCCACCGGCGCGAGAACTGGGGCGCCGGCATCACCCACACCGCGCTGGCGGTGGCCGACCTGCTGGCCACCCATGATGACCTGGCGGTGGTCTGGCCGGTGCATGGCAACCCGGCGGTAAGCGACGCGGTGCACTGCGCGCTCGGCCCGGTGGTGCGCGACCTGGCCGGCCGCCTGCTGCTGTGCCCGCCCCAGGACTATCCGGCGCTGCTGTGGTGTCTGCGCCGCAGCAGCCTGGCACTGACCGATTCGGGCGGCATCCAGGAGGAGGGCGCGGCCCTGTCCACCCCGGTGCTGGTGCTGCGCAATGCCACCGAGCGGCCCGAGCTGATCGAGGCCGGCGCCGGCCGCCTGGTGGGCACCGACCGGGCCCAGGTGGTGGCCAGCGTGACCGGCCTGCTGGCCGACCCTACAGCCCTGCAGCGCATGCGCGACGCCGTCAACCCCTTTGGCGACGGCAGCACGTCGGCGCGGGTGGCTGAGGTGCTGCAACACGACCTGGGGCTGTGATGCAGCGCCAGTTTTCACTTTCATTGGATACCCCCGCCGTGAGCCCTTGCACCCGCCTTCTCCCGCTGACCTTGATCCTGGCCGCGCTGGCCGCGTTGGCCTGTTCAGCCCAGGCCCAGCCCGCCGCGCCGCTGACCGTCGAACTGGTCGCCAGCCACGGCCGTTTGAGCGACGGCCAGCCCAATGCCGAGGCCCTCAATCTGCGCAGCACCTGGCTGCGCCCGGGCGGCGATGTGCTGCGTGCCGAGCTGCTGAGCGAGCGCAAGTTCGACAAGCAGGGCGGCGTGGCGGCGCTGGGCTACACGGCAGTGCTGTCGCCCGACTGGGTGGCGGCCGGCAACCTGGCGCTGGGCACCGGCGGCCCCAACTGGGCCAATCAGCGCGCTGACCTGGAGCTGTCGCGCAGCTGGGGACCTGAGCGTGCGCTGGTCACCCGGGCGGCGCTGTACAAGGCCTGGTTCGACGACCACCGCAGCGACCGCGGCCTGCGTCTGGCACTGGTGGCCTACCTGCCGGCCAGCCTGGTGCTGGAGGCCGGCAGCATCCTCAACCTGAGCGAGCCGGGGGCGGTGCATTCGGCCATGCCCTTTGCCAGCGTCACCTGGGGCCGCGACGGCGAGCAATACCTCAGCCTGCGCGCCGCGCGCGGCAGCGAGGCCTACCTTTCCACGGTGTTCGGCCCGCAGCCGGTGCAGTTCGACAGCCACAGCCTGGCGCTCACCTGGCGCCGCTGGGTCGGCCCGCGCTGGGGTTTCATCGTGCAGGCCGAGCAATACGCCAACCCCAGCTACCGGCGCAGCACGCTGGGCGCCGGTCTGTTCTCGCAATGGTGAGCAGGGTGTCGGCACGGCCCTTGATCCCGCCGCGCACGCCACGGGCCGGCCAGCGCGGGCACCGGGGCGGCGCGATCCTGCCGCACCGCTCGATCTGGAGCCTGCAGTTGCCGCTGCACCGGCTGGGGGTGGGCCTGCTGATCGCGCTGGGCTACACCGGCCTGCTGGCGCTGCTGCAGGCCTCTGTGGCGGGCTTCTGGGGCTGGCAGATGGCGGCCTGGCTGCAGGCGCTGGGGCTGCAGGCGATCGGGCAGTCAGGCCAGTCCGGCCTGCTCGATCAGATGGCCGCACTCGACGAGGCCGGCGCCAGCCTGTTGAGCCTGCCCGTGCCGGTGCTGGACCTGGCGCTGCCCGATGTCAGCAACGTGGCCCTGGCCGCGCATGGGCTGGCCTGCATGGGGCTGTGGATCGCCGCCGGCTGGCTGCCCGACAGCGGCAAACCCGGCACCTATGTGCTGCGCTTTGGGGTGCTGATCCATGCCGCCGCGGTGCTGTATTTCGGCCTCTGGCCGGGCAGCTTTGCGCATTCGCTGAGCGGCCATGTCAGCGCCGGCCTGCGCCAGTCCTGGATGCTGCTGCTGTTCACGCCCTGGCTGCATCTGTGCACCTATTACCTGTTTCCGTTCACGCTGCTGCAGCGCCTGGGCCTGACCGGGTTGACCCTGCTCTACCTGGGCCTGCTGGCGCCGCTGCAGTACACCAGCCACGCCGTGCTGCTGGTGCTGGCCGGGCCGGTGCTGATGCCGCTACTGCACCTGTTGTTCGGGGTGATGGTGCCGATCCTGGGACTGGTCGCGCTCTACGGCTGGGGCATGAGCTGGCACGACCCCCAGGGGTCACTGGATGCTCGCCATGCGGGCTGATCGACGCGCGACCGGCAAGGCCGGGCTGGCCGCTTTGGGGCTGGGGTTGGGCCTGACCATCGTCTGCGCCGCCACCCTGGCCGCCACGCCGCCGCCGGTGATCGACAGCGGCTGCGCCACCGGCAATTTGGTCGATGCCAGTTTTCGCGATGCCGCGCTGGCCACCCTGGCTGGCCTGGTGGTGCATGCGCCGGGCCGGCCCGCCGACGGCGCGGTGCGGGCCCACCACAGCGCCGGCCACATCGATGCCCAGGGTCGGGCCTGGCACCAGATCTCGGCCTACCAGGTCAACCTTGGCCTGCTGGGGGCCTTGCGGGCGGCGCCGCAGCAGCAATTGCCGCTGGCGGCCGGCTGGCTGGGCTGGCTGGCGCGCCACATCGCCCCCGGCGGCGCCAGCCGGGGGGTGGTGCTGGACCACTGGGTGCGGGCCGGTGATTTCGAGGAATCCACCTGCCCGCCCGGCCTGGCCCGCAACCAGTGCGAGGCGGTGGACGCCTTTGACAGCACCGCCGCTACCACCCTGCTGCTGGCCGACGCCTATTTGCAGCGCGGCGGCGATGTGATGCTGATCCGCGAGCCCGGCATGCGCGCGGTGCTGGAGGCCGCCGCCACCACCCTGCAGGGGCTGGCGGTGACCGACGGCATGACCCTGGCCAAGCCCAGCCACCCGGTGGTCTATGCCATGGACGTGGTCGAGGTGATCGCCGGCTGGCGCGCCTGGGGCCGGGTGCAGCGAGATGCCTATGCCCAGCCGCAATCGGCGATCAACAGCTTTGCGGTGGCGGCCAGGGCCGAGGCCGGCCTGCGCAAGCGGCTGTGGCATGAGGCCAGCGGTGCCTGGCGGGTCAGCCTGGAGGCTGGCGCGCCCAACCGCAGCCGCTGGTATCCCGACACCGTGGCGCAGGCCTGGCCGCTGCTGTGGGGGGTGGACGCCGGCCCGCCCGAGCGCGCCCGCGAGGCCTGGCGCCAGGCCATCGCGCCCTGGCAGCGCGGCCCCCACTGGGCCAGCAGCACCGCCGACCCCGAGGGCTTTGCCTGGCCGGCGGTGGCGGTGGCCGCGCTGTGCACCGGCGACGCCGCTGCCGCCCGCACCTGGGTGGCGCGGCTGCGCAAGCAGTGGCTGGACCCGCAATCACCCTTCGCCTGGCCGTTCCAGGTCGGCGACCTGCTGTGGCTGTTGTGGCTGAGCGAGCCACTAGCAGCCCAGAACACCGCCGCAACGCTGCCGTTGCCGGTCCCCATGTCCCGTCGCTAAAGGAGTTATCACCATGTCCAAACCGAGTCCCTGTTTGCCTTTCTATGCGTCCCGCGGCTTGCCCCGCGCAATGCCTGCCCGCCCGCCTGCCCTGCGCCGTCAGCGATCACTGCTTGACAGCTTGCGGCGGATGTTGTCGCCCGCGCTGCTGCCGCTGTGCCTGGGCCTTGCCAGCAGCGCCGTGCTGGCCGCCGCGCCGCGCGACCGCGTCACGCTGTTGGTGCCCGACGCCGCCGACACCAGCGCCTGGCCGGTCAAGGTGTGGGTCGATACCGCCGCCGAGGAAGGCCTGCGCATCGACCTGATCACCGACTCGGCGCTGCTGGCGCTGGGCAACACCGCGGCGGCCAAGATCGCCGGGTTGATCGTGCCCGACAGCGCCCACCAGCGCGCCAGTGACGCGCTGATCGCCGCGATCAAGCAATACGCCTACACCGGCGGCAACCTGATGCTGGTCTATGACGCCGGCGCGCTGACCGAGGGCGGCGCATTTCCGCTGACGGGGTCTTCGCGCTTTGGCGACATGGTGGGTGTGGACTATGTGTTCTGGAACGGCGGCCTGGGCGCCAGCACCATGGTGGGTTTTGGCCAGGTGGTGGGCACCCAGGCGCGCCTGGATGCGATGTCGCTGCCGCCGGGCAAGTACATGCCCTATGTGGCACCGGCCAGCCTGGCGCTGACAACCAATACCACCGCCTTTGCGCCCACCACCAGCACGCTCGACCCCGGCGCCTCGCTGGCGATGACGCCGCTGGTGCTGGCCCGCGCGCAGCAGGGCATAGATGACGGATCGGCTGCTTTGCGCCGGCAGCGGCCGGTCTCGTTGCGCAAGCTGCTGGGCCTGGGCAACGACATCAGCGGTGGGTTGCGCTTCGACCGCCGCAACCCCAACGCCAGCAAGTCGCGCGACATGCACATCTTCGACCGCGCGGCGCGGGCGCCCGATGCGGTGGCGGCCGTGCTCAGCACCGGCGCCAGCGCGTCGGTCGAGCTCAGCGCCCTGGCGCCGACGGCTGCGGCCGCCGTGGTGGCGGCCGATACCACGCTGCAGGCGATCAGCGGCTATGGCTTCGGGCCGCTGGGCTATTACTCCTATGTCACCACCGGCACCTTCCCGGGCACGGTGCAGCTGTCGTCGCCCGAGCATGGCCTGGTGGTCGGCAGCCGCAGCTACGGCAGTGGCCAACTGCTGTTTGTCAACCTGCCGCTGGGCTACTTCAAGGCCATCGGGTCGGACAGTGCGCCCATGCATGGGGTGCTGGGCCAGTTTGCGCGCGACCAAGTGGGTATCGCGTCGATGTCGGTACAACCACGGGCCCTTGGCGGCCTGATCTACAACTGGCATGTGGACGATGGTGCGGCCCTGACGGACAGTGCGAAGTGGCTGCTGGCCAATACCCAGATCTTTCAGAGTGGGCCGTTCTCCATCCAGTTCACCGCCGGGCCGGATGTTGTGACGGTGGGTGATGGCCTGGGCATGAACCTGCCCGTCAACAAGACCTCGCAGTCGATCGTCAAACGCCTGGGCAATATCGGCCACATCCCTGCAGGCACCGGCACCGGCAAGCTGGCCGCCCACGAACTGGGCTCGCATGGCGGCTGGATCCACGATTTCTGGGGCGCCAATGCCAACGAAGCCAATGTGCCCAATCTGACCAGCCTGCTGACGCAGAACTTCGACGCGATCGAGAAGGTCACCGGCCGCAAGATCCGCGAGTACTCGTCGCCGGAAGGCAACACCCCGGCCTGGGCGGTGACCTGGCTGGAGGCCCGCGGCGTGGTGGCGATGTACCTGGTGGGCGACGTCGGCAACGGCATGCTGCGCTCCTGGCGCAACGGCGTGCGCCTGTCGAACGCGCTGTGGACCACGCCGGTCACGCCACTTGGCAAGTACGCCACCTTTGAGGAGTTCGACGATTTCGGCATCAGCGACGCCGTCTCGGGCCAGTGGCTGCTTGACCTGCAGAGCTTTGCCGTCAACCACCGCACCAATCGGCTGTTCTACACCCACCCGCCCGGCGTGGTGGACCATGTGAGCCCGATCAACGCGCTGCTGACCCGGGCCCAGACGCTGGCCACCCAGGGCAGCTTTAGCTGGTACACGATGAGCCAGCTGGCCGACTTTGCTCAGCGCCGCGTGGCGGCCACCTGGACCACCAGCGTGGCCACCAACGGTGTCATGACCTTCAGCGCCAGCCACCCCAGCTCGCTCACCGATATGGCCTGGCTGCTGCCCAAGGCCCGCTACGCCCAGCCCGCCGTGACATCCGGCAAGGGGGCGGTCACGTCCGATAGCCTGAACTGGATCGTCACCGCCAACAGCGGCACCAGCTTGAAGTTCACCAGCAGGGCGCTGTGAGCAGAGCCCCCTTTTCTTTCCACCTCTTAGCCCTCGCCTCAGGAGCCTCCCCATGAAATCCCCCCGTCACCCGCGCCGGCTTGCTGCCGCGCCGCGCCTGACCTCGCTGTCCCGGCGCATCCTGCAGACCCTGGGCCGCGGCCTGCTGCCGGCCCTGCTGGGCCTGGCCGGCGCCGCCGCGCTGGCCGCCGCGCCGCGCGACCGGCTGACCCTGCTGGTGCCCGATGGCGCCGATCTCAGCAGCTGGCAGGTGCAGGTCTGGACCGACACCGCCGCTGAGGAAGGCATCACCCTTGACCTGATCACCGACTCGGCCCTGCTGGCGATGGGCCCCGGTGCGGCGGCCCGGATCGCCGGCCTGATCGTGCCCGACAGCGCCCACATCCAGGCCAGTGATGCGGTGATCGCGGCCATCAAGCAGTACACCTACCTGGGCGGCAAGACCATGCTGGTCTACGACGCCGGGGTGCTCAACGCGGCCGGCTTCTACCCGCTGGCCGGCAACTCGCGCTTTGCCGACCTGGTGGGGGTGGACTATGTGTTCTGGAACAACGGCCTGGGCGCCGGCACCATGGTCGGCTTTGGCCCGGTGGTGGGCACCCGGGCCCGGCTGGACAGCCTGTCGATGCCGCCCGGCAAATACCTGCCTCATGTGGCACCGGCCAGCCTGACTACGGCCACCCTCAACACCGCCTTTGTGCCCACCAGCGCGCTCGACCCGGGTGGCACCACCGTGATGAAGGACCTGCTCAAGAAACGCGCCCGCCAGGCCATCGAGGACGGCTCGGCCGGGGTGCGCAGCAAGCGGCCGACCTCGCTGCGCGACCTGTTGGGCATCGGCGTTGAAGGCAGCGGCCTGCTGCGCTTCGAGCGCCGCAACTTGAACGCATCGACCGCCCGCGACAAGCACATCTTCGACCGTGTCAGCCGCTCGGACGAGGAGGTGGACGCAGTGCTCAGCGCCGATGGCAGCACGGCGATAGAGCGCAGCGCGCTGTCGCCCGCCGCCGCCGCCGCCGACGCCACCCTGCAGGCCATCAGCGGCTATGCCTATGGCCCGCTGGGGTATTTCCACTATGTGACCACCGGCAGCTTCCCGGGCACGGTCTACCTGTCGTCGCCCGAGCATGGCCTGGTGGCGGGGCAGCGCAGCTACGGCAGCGGCCAGTTGCTGTTTGTCAACCTGCCGCTGGGCTACTTCAAGGCCATCGGCACCGACAGCGCGCCGATGCACGGCTTCCTGGGCCTGTTTGCGCGCGACCAGGTGGGCATCAGCACGGTGTCGGTGCAGCCGCGCGGCAAGGGCGGCCTGGTCTACAACTGGCACATCGACGACGGCGACGACCTGACCGTCAACACCAAATTCCTGCTCGACAAGACCAAGGTGTTGGAGAGCGGGCCGTTCTCGATCCACCTCACCGCCGGGCCCGATGTCATCAGCTTCGGCGACGGCAATGGCATGAACCTGAACAACA
>JANLZT010000589.1:0-4075 GCA_031366465.1 Betaproteobacteria bacterium
GAAATGGGTATTAAAAAGATTTTTAATCTTTTTACTCATCTTTCTAAGATTTTTTTTCTTTTTACTTAACCGATTTGAAGCCCATACCGAATCTGAAATCGGTAGATACCGACTTTATACCGATTTCCGTTTCGATTGCAATGTTATATTCGCAGGTGCAAGAAACGAATTATATAAAATTTGATACCGACAACAATTTGATTCCGATACCGATTCCGATACCGATTTCAATACCGAAACCGATACCGATACCTCGGTATTTCGGCCGAAAAATACCGATACCGATACCGAATTCAAAATCCCATACCGTTTCATCACTAGCATCCAATAATGATATTCTTGTTAACTTTCTCTGCACACTTTTTTATTTGTCTGCAGCATACAATGCATTAAGCCTGGCATCATTACAGAAAATATTTCATCAATCTATTTATCCAAATTACAAACCTGGGAAGGATCTGGGGGGCAACCCGACCATCTGAACCCCCGGCGGGGGCAATCCCTGCGAGGGCGGGGGGCCCCTAACCACGGTGGGGGGTGGGGGGCCAAGGGGTGGCCTGGGCGGCATGAAGGGGTGATTCACCCCCGGCGCCGCACCGCCGCCAGCGCCGCCAGCCCGCCCAGCACGCAAAACAACGTGCCGGGCTCGGGCACTGTCCGGCGGTCGGTCGTGTTTTGACGGACCGATTGCCCGCCGCCGGCCGGCTGCTCGCCCAGCGGCGCGCTCAAGCTGGTGATCGTGGTGCCGGCCTGCGCCAGCACCCAGGCGCTGCCGTTGAGGCTGCTGATCAGCGTGCTGCGGGGCAGCCAGCTGGGTCCCAGGTCGGCCCCGACCGTTGAGGGGCCCTGGCCGGGCAGCAAGCCCGCGGCAGTGCTGCCGCTTCCGGCGCTGTTGCCGCCGCTGCGGGTGACCCCGCTCGCGCCTCCGCTCATGGCCCCGGTCGTGCCGCCGCTGATGCCAACGCTGTTGCCCGGGTCACCCCCGGAACCGCCGGGCCCGCCCTGGCTGCCACTGCTGCCGTCAGCCCCTGCCAACAGGCTGCGCTGCGGCAACGGGCCGGCCACTGTGCCAGCGTCCACGCTGCCCGCCCCCGGACGCAAGCCGGCACCGCCGCCCACCGCCACCCCAGGTGCATCGCCGGGGCTGATGCCACCGCCCGGGCTGGCAGCGGCCAACAACGGGCCGGCTGGGCCTGGGTCTTGCACCAGTGCATCGGCCAGCGCGGTGAGCGCCAGGCTGCGGCGGGCCAAGGCGCCGGCCACACCGGCCACCACGCCGGCCGGGCGCCCCGCCGCCAGCACGGTGACGTTGCCGCAGACCTCGGGCACCATCACCGAATGCAGCCGGCCCTGGTCGTCGCGCGCCTCGTACAGGTCGGCCGGCTCGACATGGCCCGGCGCAAAGTTGACATACGAATTCAGGCACAGGCTGTGGCCAAAGCTCATTGCCATCTGCCGTGGGTTGAAGTTGCGCGAGCCATCGGCAAGGCGGATCGCCTCGCGGCTGATCTGCAGCCGGCCGGCCTTCTGGCCGGCTTGGCGTTGAGCGGCGATCTGGCGCACCACCTCGGGCGGCAGGCGCGCAGCGGTCAAGGCCTGCTCGGTCGTGCCGCGGTAGGGCATGCGGCCGGGCTGGCCCCAGGCGCAGCCCTGGCGCAGGGTCAGGCCGGCCTGTGGGCCCGTTGCCGGTGCTGGCTGGGCTGCTGGGCCCGTCTCGGCCTGCGCCTGCTGCACCGCCAGCAACTGGCCCCCCTGGAGCGCCGACGGCCGGCCCAGCGGCAGTCCGTCGTGGCTGCGGCCCGGCGCAGCGGCGCGGCCGTTGGCATGGCTGGCCAGGGTTTCCACGCTCGATATCAGCAAGGCCGCCAATGGCAGGCAGGCTGCCGCCAACCCCGTCATGCCAAGCAGCGCGATGCGCATCCTCCTGGCTCGCCATGGCCGCATCGCGCTGGCCAGGCCGGGCCAGGCTGCCGCCGATAGCCGTGCCGGCGCCAGCCAACCGCGCCAGGCGCAGGACGCATCGCGGCAGCGGTAGCGGATGGCCAGGCGGGGGTCGGCGCCCGGGTCTGGGCGGCCGCTGCGGCGCGTCGCCTTCAGCTCCGGCCGGTTGCAGCGCGGGCAGCGCGGGTAGGGCGGGCCAGGCCTCAGGTCGGGCGGCAGGGCAGGCGTTGGCGCAGGCACGGGTGGGCTCATCCAGGCAGGTGGGGGCGAGGCAGGCCAGGCAGGCAGTCGGCCTCTCCGCGATATCGGCCCCGCCCGCCGCCAGCCGCAGGCAGGAATGCACACCCGCCGCCGCCACTGCAGGCTGGCGCCGCGCGAAGATCGCCGCATGCACCGCGCCAATCCCCAGCCCGCCTCGAACAGCAGCCTGCGCAGCACGGGCTGGGGCGGCTGGGCCGGCACCTGCCTGTGGCTGGCCTTGACCAGTGCTTTGGCAGCCCCGGCGGCCCAGGCCCAACCCGGCGGGCACAGCGCCACCGCGCCCAGCCTGAAGCCCGCTGACCTGGCCGAGCGGGTGCTGCAAATCGTCAACCGCCAACGGCTTGGCCTGGGGCTGCGGGCCTGGCAGCCCGACCCCGATCTGGCGCTGATTGCCCAAGCCCACAGCCTGCTGATGGCGCAGCGCGGCCAGATCGGCCATGACGGCTTTGACGGCCGCTTTGCCCAGGCCCGACGGCCGGCCTGTGTGGAAAACCTGGCCGCCGGGTTCGAGCAGGCCGAGCCCCTGGTGGCGGCCTGGCTGGCGTCGGCCTCGCACCGCGACAACTTGCTGGCGCCGGGCCCGCGCCATGTCGGCCTGGCCAACGTGGCGGGCTACATCAGCTTGCTGGCCTGCGAGTAGCGTGCCTCGGCCTGCGCAACTCTCAGGCAAGCAAGGCCTGGGCGAACTCGCGGGCGCTGAAGGTCTGCAAATCCTCCAGCTTCTCGCCCACGCCGATGAAGTAGACCGGCACCGGCCGCTCGCGGGCAATCGCCGCCAGCACCCCGCCCTTGGCGGTGCCGTCGAGCTTGGTGACGATCAGCCCGGTCAGGCCGAGCGCATCGTCAAAGGCCTTGACCTGGCTGAGGGCGTTTTGGCCGGTGTTGCCGTCCACCACCAGCAGCACCTCGTGCGGCGCTTGCGCCTCGGCCTTGGCGATCACGCGCTTGATCTTGCGCAGCTCTTCCATCAGATGGAGTTGGGTGGGCAGCCGCCCGGCGGTGTCGGCGATGACCACGTCGCGGCCGCGCGCCTTGCCGGCGCTGACCGCATCAAAAGCCACCGCCGCCGGGTCAGCGCCCTCGTTGCTGACGATCTCGACGCGGTTGCGGTCGGCCCACACCGCCAGTTGCTCGCGCGCCGCCGCGCGGAAGGTGTCGGCCGCAGCCAGCAGCACGCTCTGCCCGGCATCCGCCAGATGGCGGGTGAGCTTGCCGATGCTGGTGGTCTTGCCGGCGCCGTTGACCCCCACCACCATCATCACCGTGGGCTGGTGCCGGCCGATGGCCAAGGCCTTTTCCAGCGGCAGCAGCAAATCGGTCAGCGCATCGGCCAGCAGGCCCTTGACCCGCGCCGGGTCGGTGGCCTTGGCGTCCTTGACCCGGCGTTTCAGATCCAGCAGCAAAAACTCGGTGGCGCGCACGCCGGTATCGGCCATCAGCAGCGCGGCTTCCAGCTCCTCGTAGAGCGCATCGTCGATCTGGGTGCCGGTGAACACCTGGGCGATGCTGCTGCCGGTCTTGCGCAGGCCGTTGCGCAGCTTGGCCATCCAGGATTGGCGGCCGGGTGCGGCCGGCGGTGAGGCGTCGGATGGCGGCGCTGCAGGGTCGGGTGCGGGTGCGGGTGCGGGTGCGGGTGCGGGTGCCGGCGGGGGTACTTGCTGGGGTGCTGGCTGGACTGCTTGCGGAGGCTCTTGCGGGGCTGCCTGGATCGGGCCGGCGGTCTCAGCCGGGCCGGCTGGCGTGGCCGCTGGCGGCTTTTTCTTGAAGAAGCTGAACATGGGGCATTTCGAAGGTTGCGGCCATCAAAGGCCGCAAAAAGGTGCCGCTATAATCACGGGCTCATGGCGCTTTAGCTCAGCCGGTTAGAGCGACG
>JANLZT010000605.1:0-2834 GCA_031366465.1 Betaproteobacteria bacterium
ATCGCCAGGCTGTGGCAGGCCGGCAATCTGCCGCCGCTGCTGGCCGACTACATCGCGCAGACGCGGGTCTTCAACCCGCTCGATGAACTGACCCACTACCCCGGCTCGCCGCGTTTTGCGCGGGCCCTGATGCGGCCTCAAGACCAGTTGCGGCTGTTTGAGCTGCACCCCAGCGACCACGCCCTGCTGGCCGAGGCCTTTGCCGGCGACCGCCCCGTGCAGGTGCAGCAGGCCGACGGCTTTGCCGGCCTGCGCTCACAACTGCCGCCGCCCAGCCGGCGCGGTGCGCTGCTGATCGACCCCAGCTACGAGATCAAGACCGACTATGCCGAGGTGGTGGGTGCCTGTCGCGAGGCGCTGACGCGCTTTGCCGAAGGGGTGGTGCTGGTCTGGTACCCGCAGCTCGATCTGCGCGAATCGCTGCAACTGCCCACCCGGTTGAAGGCGGTGGCCGAGGCCCAGGCCAAGAAAGGCTGGCTGCATGCCAGGCTGAGCCTGGCCGAGCCCAATGACCGCGGTTTCGGCCTGCTGGGCAGCGGCATGGTGGTGATCAACCCGCCGCACACCCTGCTGCCGGCGCTGCGCGAGGCGCTGCCGGTGCTGGTCAGGCTGCTGGGCCAGTACCCCGGGGCCAGCCACCGGCTGGAGTCGGCCGGTGGCTGATGCTGGTTGATGCTGGCGCCGCCCGGCGCTACAGCCCCAGCGCGTAGCGCAGCGCCGGGCCGCGCATCGGCTGCGGGTGGTCGGGCCAGGCCTCCACCAGATCGGCGATGCTGGCGTTGCGCGGCGCATAGCTGCCGACCCGGGCGGCCAGGCGCATCACCTCGCCGTGGATCGCGTGCACCTCGGTGGGGCGGTCGAGTGCCAGGTCGTCGGCCATGCTGGAGCGGGCCTGCGCGTCGATGCGCAACATGCGGGCGGCCACCAGGCGGAACAGCGGCGTGGGCAGGCGCAGCACCATCGGCATGCGCGACGGCGGCAGGGCGGTCAACCGCGCCGGGCTGATGCCGGCACTGGCCAGCAGCGCCAGGGTCTCGTCGATCAGCGCGGCGGTGCAGCGGCGCAGGTCGCGGTCCAGCAACTGCTGGCGCAGCGGCAGGCCCGACAGCGCGTTGACGGCGTTGTTCAGGTTGAGCAGCAGCTTGCCCCACTGCACCGGCAGCAGGTCCGCGTGCAGGGCCAGTGGCAGGCCGGCCGCCACCAGCAGCGGCAGCCAGGGCCGCAGCGCGGGGTGGTCTTGCGCCGCCAGGCCGCCGTCGCTGCCCCGGTGCAACTGGCCCGGGCCGATCTCGGCCACGTTGTAGCCCACCATGCCGGGCAGTACCAGCAGGCCCGGCGCGGCGGCCTGGGCCATCGCGCCGTTGTGGATGCCGTTCTGCATCGACAGCACCAGCGTGCCTGCCGGCAGGCGCTGGCCCAGCTCGGTGGCGGCCTCGGTGGTGGCACCGCTCTTGACGCACAGCAGCACCAGGCCCGGCGCCAGGCCGGCCGGCACGCTGGCGTGCAGTTGCAGGCTGGCCGGTGGCAACTGCTGGCGGCCACCGGCGCGGTCGGTCAGGCTCAGCCCATGCCGGGCCAGCGCGTCCAGCATGCGGGGCCGGCCGACAAAGTGCACCACCGCGCCGGCCGCCTGCAGCCGGCCGCCCAGCCAGGCGCCGATGCTGCCGGTGCCCATCACCAGCACCGCGCCGGGTGCGGTGCTGGGAGGCAAGGGGTGAATGGGCATGGTGAACGGCTGGTTGGCGGGCGCGGCGATTTTGTCAGTTCATCACAGCTGGGGCCAAGCAACCATGCGGAATCACCCACCTAGAATCGCCCGCAGATCGAGGGACGGGCTGGGGACCAAGCGCATGAGCATCAAGAGCGACCGATGGATACGCGGCATGGCCGAGCGCACCGGCATGATCGAGCCCTTCGAGCCGGGCCAGGTGCGCCAATCGGCCGACGGCCAGAAGATCGTCAGCTACGGCACCAGCAGCTACGGCTACGACGTGCGCTGTGCGCGCGAGTTCAAGGTCTTCACCAACGTCTACTCGACGGTGGTTGACCCCAAGAACTTCGACGAGCGCAGCTTTGTCGACATCGAGGCCGATGTCTGCATCATCCCGCCCAACAGCTTTGCGCTGGCGCGCACCATGGAGTACTTCCGCATCCCGCGCAATGTGCTGACCATCTGCCTGGGCAAGAGCACCTATGCGCGCTGCGGCATCATCGTCAACGTCACCCCCTTCGAACCCGAGTGGGAGGGTTTCGTGACGCTGGAGTTCAGCAACACCACGCCGCTGCCGGCCAAGATCTATGCCGGCGAGGGCTGCGCGCAAGTGCTGTTCTTCGAAAGCGACGAGGTCTGCGAGACCAGCTACAAGGACCGCGGCGGCAAATACCAGGGCCAGCGTGGCGTGACACTGCCTCGGGCCTGAGCCATCCTTCTGCTAGCGTTGCTGCGCCGGGTCGGCCCGGGCAGGCTGCGCCAGCTTGGTGTCGGGACAGCGTCCTACAAGTGCATTGGATGGGCGCCGATTACCCAGTAGCCAGTGCGCTCCTAGCATGGGAACCATGTGCACCGCGGTTGATCCTGCGGAAACCATGAACCCACGCAACCTAGGAGCCACCATGTTTTGGACCCTCTTGAACAGAATGCTTGCAGCACCCCTGGCCAGCTGCATTGGCGTGCTGGCCTTGCTGGTGATTGCGGCGCAGCTCTATGCCATGGGCAGCCTGGCCCAGGGCCAGGTGCAGAAGGCGCACTTGCGCGACAGCCTGCAGATTTCAGCAAGGCCAGCACGCCAATGCAGCTGGCAAGGGGTGCTGCAAGCATTCTGTTCAAGAGGGTC
>JANLZT010000607.1:0-3150 GCA_031366465.1 Betaproteobacteria bacterium
ACCTTCACGCCCAGCGACGAGTCGGGCGACGCGATGGTCTTCACCCAGAAGCTGGCCGCGCTGTGCAAGGCGCGTGGCGCCACCTTTTTGCATGACACCGCCGTGCTCGGGCTGCACAAGGCCAGTGGCCAGATCACCGGCGTGCGGGTGCAGCCGGTGCAGGGCGGCGCCCCCCGCACTCTGGTGGCCGACCAGTATGTGGCGGCGATGGGCTCGTTCACCGCGCCGCTGCTGCGGCCGCTGGGCATCTGGCTCAACATCTACCCGACCAAGGGTTACTCGGCCACGCTGCGCCTGAAGCGGCCGCAGGACGCCAGCGTGGTGAGCCTGCTGGACGACACCCGCAAGATCGCCATCAGCCGGCTGGGCGACCATGTGCGCATCGCTGGCACCGCCGAGCTGGCGGGCTATGACACCTCGCTGGACGGCGCCACCGCGCGCACCCGCTGCGCCGCGCTGGTGCAGCGTTATGAGACGCTGTTCCCGGGCGTGGCCGACACCTCCGAGCCGCATTTCTGGGCTGGCCTGCGGCCCAGCACGCCCGACAACGTGCCCTACATCGGCCGCAGCCGGTTGCCCAATCTGTGGCTCAACACCGGCCACGGCACGCTGGGCTGGACCCATGGCGCGGGCTCGGGCCAGGCGCTGGCCGAGTTGATGAGCGGCCAGCGGCCGGCCCTGCAGTTCGGCTTCTGCGGTGACGCACTGCCTGCGGCGCGGCCCTCGGTGCCTGTGCGGCGCCAGACGCACCGCGCCTGACAGCGGCGCCGGCCACCCAGCCGATCAGTGCAGCAACGGGGCGCCGGCCGACAGTTGCGCCGCCAGGCCTGGCGGCGTCGGCGAGCGCGCCTGCCAGCGTGCCACCCAGTCCTGGAAGGCATCCACCGGCAAGGGCTTGCTCATGTGAAAGCCCTGGCCCTCGTCGCACTTCAAGTCATGCAACTGGCGCAGGATGGCCTCGTTCTCGATGCCCTCGGCCACCACCGTCAGACCCAGGGTGTGGGCCAGGTCGATGGTCGAGCGCACGATCATCGCGTCGTCGGGGGCGCGCTCCATTGCCATCACGAAGCTCTTGTCGATCTTCAGCTCATTGACCGGCAGCCGGCGCAGGTAGGCCAGTGACGAGTAGCCGGTGCCGTAGTCGTCGATAGCCAGCTTGAAACCGCGCTCGGCCAGCCGGTTCAGCGTGGCCTCGGCGCGTTGCGGGTCGTCCATGATCGCGCTCTCGGTGATCTCCAGGCAGAAGCCGTCGGCCACTGCATGGTGGCGGCGCAGGATGGCGTCGAGCTTGTCGGGCAGGTCGGCGTCCATCAGGTCGCGCGTGGACAGGTTGACCGAGATGCGCCGCACGCCCAGCAGCGCCATCGCTGCCTGCTGGTTGGCGGCCTGATCGAAGATCCACAGCGTGAGCTGGCGCACAAAACCGGTCTGCTCGGCAAAGGGGATGAACTCCATCGGTGGCACCAGGCCGCGCAGCGGGTGCTGCCAGCGCACCAGGGCCTCGGCGCCACACACCGCGCCGGTGTTGATCGCGATCTTGGGCTGCAGGTACATGCGCAGCTCGTGGTTGTCCACGGCGCGCCGCAGGTCGCTCAACAGCGACAAGGTCAGGGCGCTGCCGGTGTCGGCCGCCGGGTCATAGACCTGGGCCCCGGCGGTGCGCCGCTTGGCGCTGTACATCGCGATCTCGGCGCGGTTGAGCAGGCCATCGGCGTCCCGGGCATGCAGGGGCCAGCCGGCCAGGCCCAGGCCGGCGCTCAGGTCCACGGTGTGCTCGTCGATCACCAGCGGCTGCTCGAAGGCCGCCGTGATGCGCTGGGCCAGGCCCTGGGCCAGCGCCAGGTCGGCCTTGGGTAGCAGCAGCGCAAACTCGTCGCCGCCCAGCCGGGCCAGCGTGTCGCCCTCGCGCACCACCTGGCGCAAACGCATCGCCACACAGACCAGCAAGCGGTCGCCGAAGGCATAGCCCAGCACGTCGTTGACATGTTTGAAGCGGTCCAGGTCGAGCATGATGATGGTCAGCGGCTGGCCGCCGTGCTGGCCGTCCTGGATCGCCCGTTGCAGCGCTTCGCGGAACGACACCCGGTTGGGCAGCCCGGTCAGCCGGTCGTGGAAGGCCAGCGAGCGGATCTCTTGCTGCTGGGCCCGGATGTCGACCCGCATCTGGTCGAAGGCCCGGGCCAGGTCGCCGATCTCGTCATGGCGGTCGGTGTGCTGCAGCGGCGCGTCGTGCTCACCGCGGCCGATGGCCTGGGTGGCGCGCGCCAGGCTGCGCAGCGGCTCGGTCACGCGGCGCGCCGACAGCACGCTGCCGCTGCCCGACAAGAACAGGCCCAGCAGCGTGATTGCGGCCAGCAGCCACTGCAGCGAGCGGAAGGGCGCCACCGCCTCGTCGATCGAACCCGCCGCGCGCAGCACAATGCGGCCCTCGGCACCACTGGCCACCGGCCAACTGGCCACCAGGTGGGGTGTGCCGGCCAGGTGCAGGTCGCCGTCGGCCGGGTTGGCCAGCAGGGGCGCGACATCGGCCAGCGTCTTGAAACTGCTCAACAGCAGCGCCGGGCCGGCGCCTGCGGGCAGCGCCACCAGGCTGGCCTGCAAGCCCGAGATGCCCTGCATGTCATCGACCAGGGCCTGGTCCAGCGGGAAGCCCATCACCACCCAACCGACCAGCGTGGGCGCGCGCATCGGCACCATCACAAACTGGTAGGGCACGCCGGCCACCAGGGCCACCAGGCTGCTGCCAGGGCGCTGCGACAACAGCGGCGCCAGGCGCGCCAGGGCCGGCGCCTGCGCAGCGTCGGCACCTTCGGCCAGGGCCTGCAGGACCAGCTTTGTGTCCAGCACGGCGGCCAGGGTGGCGCCGATGCGCTGGCTGTGGTTGGACAGCGCCGATTGCAGCGTGCCCAGGTCGTGGGTGCCCAGGGCCTCGCGGATGCCGTAGTCGGCTGCCAGCACCGAGGCACCCTGCGTCAACTTGCTGGCGCGCTGCGCCAGCAGGCGCTGCCAGACGCGCTCGGCCAGGCCCAGGCGGTCGGCCAACTGGTGGTGGGCATTGCGGTCGATGCTTTCGCGGATCACCACAAAGCCCGCGCCTTGCACCAGCAGCAACAGCGCCAGCGACAGCAGCACGATGCGGCCCGTCAGGCC
>JANLZT010000611.1:0-1536 GCA_031366465.1 Betaproteobacteria bacterium
GGCATCGCCCAGGCCTATATCTGCGGGCCCTTCCAGATGAATGACGAGGCCGAGGCCGCGCTGCTGGCGGCCGGCGTGCCCGAGGACAGTGTTCACATCGAGCGCTTCGGCGTGGCGGCGCCGGCAGCGGGTGCGGCTGCGGGTGCGGCGGAATCGGTGGGCGCCGTGATCCACGAGGCCCGGCCCGGCGATGCCGAGCTGGCCCGGGTGGTGATCATCCGCGACGGCCTGCGCCGCGAGATCGAGTTCCGGCGCGAGCAGCCCAGCATCCTGGATGCGGCCTCCGCCGCCGGGCTGGAGGTGCCGTTCTCCTGCACCTCGGGCGTTTGCGGCACCTGCCGGGCCAAGGTGGTGGAGGGCGATGTGCGGATGGAGCGTAACTTTGCCCTCGACAAAGCCGAGGTGGCGGCCGGCTTTGTGTTGACCTGCCAGGCCCACCCGATCACGCCGCATGTCGTGCTGTCCTTCGACGAGCGTTGAGGCACAGCCCGACGATGGCACGCGGCCGCGCAGCGGGATACGACGAGCAGCGTGTGCTGATCCTGGCCCACGCCGCCGCGCTGTTTGCCCAGCACGGCTACCCCGGCACGTCGATGAACCAGGTGGCCGAGGCCTGCGGCCTGTCCAAGGCCACGCTCTACCACTACTACCGCGACAAGTACGCGCTGCTGGTCAGCATCGCCGAGGGCCATGTGGACAAGCTGCGGGCCCTGGTGGACGAGGTCCTGGCCCAGGGCCTGGCGCCTGAGCCGCGGCTGCGCACATTGATCCGCCGCATCGTCGAAGAATATGCCGGCGCCCGCGATGCCCACCGGGTGCTGACCGAGGATGTGCGCTTCTTGGAGCCCGCCGACCGCGACCGCATCCTGGGCCATGAGCGCGCAGTGGTGGCCGGCTTTGCTTTAGCCGTGGCCGAACTGCGGCCCGAGCTGGCACAGGCCGCATTGGCCACGCCGATGACCATGCTGCTGTTCGGCATGGTGAACTGGATGTTCACCTGGCTGCGGCCCGACGGCGCGGTTGACCACCATGCGCTGGCGCCAATGGTGGCTGATCTGTTCATGGGCGGGCTGCCGGCGGTCAAGCCTGCGGTGCCGGCTGCCAAAATTTCAATCCGGTCCAAGCGAAGCAAACCATGACACCCACCCTGCAAAGCTATATCGGCGGACGCTGGATCGGCCATCAGCCGGCCCTGGCGTTGCGCAGCGCGGTCAATGGCCGCACTGTCTTTCACACCCATGCCGAGAGCCTGGACTTCGCCGAGGCCGTGCAGCATGCGCGCAAGGTGGGCGTTCCGGGCTTGATGGCACTGGACTTCCAGGCCCGCGCCGAGCGCCTGAAAGCCTTGGCCAAGTACCTGGGCGAGCACAAGGAGCTGCTGTATGCCGTGTCAGCCCACACCGGCGCCACCCGGGCCGATGGCTGGGTGGACATCGAAGGCGGCAGCGGCACGCTGTTGGCCTATGCAGCCGTGGGCAGCAACGAGCTGCCGTCGGGCAATCTGCTGCACGAGGGCCCGGCCATGGCGCTGGGCAA
>JANLZT010000478.1:0-4007 GCA_031366465.1 Betaproteobacteria bacterium
CGTCCAGGTCTTGTGGTTTTTATCACTTAAGCGGGCATTGCCGGCCGGCGGCCGCCTGACGTGGGCTTTGATCTGCCAACTCTGACCTCGGCCAAACCCGGCCGTGCAGCGACTATTCCTGGGCTGCTGGGCCGCTGTGGCCTGGCCATCACCAGCGAGGACGCCAAGCCCACCCAGCCACTGCCATACCCCATGGTCGCCTGGGCTGCTGAGGCCGGCGACAAACCTCAAATCAATATCGTTGGGACTCTTTGCATGAACAAAACCCTGATTGCCACAGCCCTGGGGCTGTTGATTTCCCTGGCCGCGCCGACCGCTGCCTGGGCCAACCCTGTCAAGTCACTGTTCCTGGGCGCCGACAACGGCCTGGCGTCGGTGATGAGCGACATCATCGGCAGCGATGTGCGCTTCGACCTGGCGCATTCGGCCACCATCGAGGCCCAATCGACCACCCCCACGCTGGCCCAATTGCAGCAATACGACTCGGTGCTGTACTGGTCCAACTACTACCCCGCCAACGCGTCGGCACTCGGCGATTTGCTGGCCGACTATGTCGATCAAGGTGGCCGGGTGGTGCGCGCCACCTTCATCGGCCAGGAAGTCCAGGTCCTGCCCAACCCAGGCCGCATCGGCTCGGCCGCCTACGCCGCCTTCACCTCGGGGCGGGGTGACGCCTACAACAGCGCCTGCCTGGGCAGCTATGACCACAGCAGCGCGATCATGGCCGGCGTCTCGACGCTGTGCGCCAACTACTACCGTGGCGACTGGAACTCCAACCTGGCGGCCGGCGCGCACCTGGTGGCGTCATGGGACGACGGCCGCAACTTTGTGGGTGTCAACGCCACTGACAACGTGATCGACATCTCGCTGTTCCCCAATGTGGCCACCTACGAGCATGCCACCGGCGACTACCGCACCCTGTTTGCCAATGCGTTGGCCTACAACGGCGGCCACACGGTGCCCGAGCCCGGCGGCCTGGCGCTGGTGATGGTGGCGCTGGTGGGAGTGGGCGCAGCGCGCCGCAAGGCCTGACCCGCGGGCGGGGTGCTGGCGTCCGGCCAAGCACCCCTTGGGGCACCCGGCCGGCGAAGGCGGGCGGCTTGGCAGGGCTGGGCAGGACAGCGGCAACAATCGGCCCCAGCCCTCACCCGGAGGCCCGGCCACCTTGCCCCCCTGCTCAGGCCTGCCATGCCCATTCATCCCCGCACCCTTGTCCTGCTGGCCGCGCTGGGCCCGCTGTGGCTGGCGGCGGCGCTGGCGGCCGACGGCCAGGCGCCGGCCGCAGCAGCCGCAGCATCGGCGCCAGCAGGTGCGGCCTCGGCACCCCAGCCAACATCCGCGGCCTCGGCCGCCCGGCCGGCCCGCGCCGCGTCGGCCGCCGCGCCGACCCAGCGGGTCGAGATCACCGGCGTCAACGCGCCCGACAGCAACGACGAGCGCCGCCGATCCACCGCGTCGCGCATCACCTTCGGCCGCGAAGAGCTTGACCGGATGGGCGACAGCACGCTGGGAGAGGTGCTCAAGCGCCTGCCCGGTGTGACCATCGGCGGCGCGCCCGGGCGCGGCGGCGCGGTGCGCATGCGCGGCATGGGTGGTGGCTACACCCAAATCCTGATCGACGGCCAGCGCATGGCCCCAGGCTTCTCGCTCGACGCCATCGCGCCCGAGCAGATCGAGCGCATCGAGGTGATCCGCGCCCCGGTGGCCGAGCACAGCGCCCAGGCGATTGCCGGCACCATCAACGTCATCATGCGCAGCGATTTCAAACGCAAGACCCATGAGTGGCGCATCGGTGGCGGCGCCGACGGTGGCCGCGGCCAGGTGGGCGCGAGCTGGATCAACAACGGCCAGACCGACGCGCTGGGCTACAACCTCACCGTCACCGCCTTCCAGGGCGGGCAGGGCAATGAGGGCGACACCCGCACCTTGTTCCTGGACGCCAACGACCAGCCCACCCTGGCCCGCCAGGAGCACAGCAGCAGCGAGAGCAAGCGAAAAGGCCTGTTTGCCAACGGCCGGCTGCAGTTCAAGCCGGGCGCCGGCCAGACCCTGGACCTGCAGCCGTTTTTCCACAGCATGCGCAGCCACGGCAGCGGCCAGGCCGAGCTGACGCAAAGCCTGCCGCCAGCCCTGGCACCCAACGACCCGGCCGTGCCCTACCGCCTGGCCAGCTGGACCAACGATTCGCACTGGCAGATGGCGCGGATGAACGGCACCTACATCGCGGGCAGCCCGGCCGGTGGGCGGCTGCAGCTCAACTTCAATGGCTCGCTGTCGGAGAGCGGCAGCCTGAACGACCGCATCGAGACCGGCGGCAGTGCCGGCGCCGGCCGCCACAAGGCCGACGACAGCCGGGCCCGCGAGCAATCGGTCGACTTCAAGGCCCGCTACTCCCAATTGCTGGCCGAGCGCCACAGCGCCAGCGGCGGGCTGGAGCTGTCGCGCAGCCTGCGGCGTGACGGCCGCACCAGCAGCATCGACAACGCGCCGTCGCTGGCCGAGTTTGGCGACGACATCCAGGCCACCAGCCAGCGCATCGCACTGTGGGCGCAAGACGAGTGGGACTGGAGCAAGACCTTCTCGTTCTATGCCGGCGCGCGCTGGGAGGCCATCACCACCCGCAGCGATGCCGTCAGTGGCGGTGCGGCCAGCGGCGGCGTGCACAACCGCAGCGCGGTGTTCACTCCGCTGGCGCAGATGGTGTGGAAGCTGCCCGACTCACCGCGCGACCAGATACGCGCCAGCCTGACGCGCAGCTACCGCGCCCCCAACACCAGCCAGTTGATCGCCCGGCCGACGCTGTCGGGCCTCTACCCCGACCTGACCCAACCCAACCAGCCCACCAGCCCCGACCGCGCCGGCAACCCCAATTTGCTGCCCGAGCTGTCCTGGGGCCTGGAGCTGAGCGCCGAGCATTACCTGGATGCCGGCGGCATCCTGAGTGCCAATCTGTTCTTGAAGCGCATCGACAACCTGATCCGCCAGGTGCGCAGCCTGGAGGCAGTCAGCTATGCCAGCGTGCCGCGCTGGGTGTCGCGGCCGCAGAACATCGGCCAGGCCGACGTGGCCGGCCTGGAACTCGAAGCCAAGGGCCGCCTGAGTGACCTGATGACCACCGAGCTGCCGATCACGCTGCGCAGCAATTTGACGCTGCTGTGGAGCCAGGTCAACCAGGTCAGCGGCCCCAACAACCGGCTGGAGGGCCAGGCCCCCTACACCGCCAACCTGGGCGCTGACTGGCCGGTCAAGGGCACGCCGCTGGCGCTGGGCGCCAACCTCAACTTCACGCCCGGCTTCCAGATCACGCAGATCGACAACCAGGTGGCGCGCCAGGGCGTCAAGCGGGTGATCGACGGCAGTGCGGTGTGGCGCTTCAACCCCGATGCCAGCCTGCGCCTGACCGTCAGCAATGCCGCCGCGCGGCTGTATGACACCGGCAGTACGCTGCTGCTGGTGGATGCCAACGGCCAGCCGGCGGGCAGCCAGAGCAACGACACCTCAACCCGCAGCTACACCACCCTCAATCTGCGCGGTGAGTTCCGGTTCTGAACCCACGCCGCCGGGGCGACGCCCCCACAGGAGATCCGCATGGCCAGCCCGCTTGAGCAAGTGATCCGCAAGACAGTGACCCAGGGCGTGCTGGCGGTGGCCAGCTTCAACCGCAAGCGCCTGGCCGAGCCGGCGCAGCCCAACCCCTTTGTCAGCGGCCTGAATGCGCCGATGGACCGCGAGCTGACGCTGGAGAACTTGCAGGTCACCGGCAGCATCCCGGCCACGCTGGACGGCCGCTACCTGCGCATCGGCCCCAACCCGATCACGCCGGTCCAGGCCGCCAGCCACCACTGGTTTCTGGGCGACGGCATGGTGCACGGCGTGCGGCTCCAAGGCGGCCAGGCGCTGTGGTACCGCAACCGCTGGATCCGCTCCAACGCCGTCAGCCAGGCCCTGGGCGAGGCGCCCGCGCCCGGGCCGCGCCACTTCAGCGACACCGTCAACACCAATGTGCT
>JANLZT010000644.1:0-2036 GCA_031366465.1 Betaproteobacteria bacterium
TGGCCCAGCAGCAAGAGGACATCCTGGCGGCCCACCACTGGTGTTTGCGGGCTGCCGATGGCCCGCAGGCGGCCCTGCGGCTGGTGGCCTGCCTGTGGCGCTACTGGATTGCGTCGGGCCAACTCGAGCGCGGCCATGCGCTGGCCGAGCAGGCGCTGGCCCAGGCACCCGCTGGCCGCGATCCGGCCTGGCATTGCCGCGCCCAATGGGCGATCGGGCAGATCGCATTCCGGATGGGCCGCTACGGCGAATCGCTGGCCCATGCCGAGCGGTGCCTGGCCAGTGCACTGGCCATCGGTGATGCCGAACTGATCGCCATCAGCCAGAGCCTGCAGGCCAAAGGGCTGCATTCAACCGGGCGGCTGGCAGAAGCCCGGCTGCATTACGAGCAGGCCTGCGATGCCGCGCGCAAGCTGGCGTCACCCTTCTGGCTGGGCGCGGCCTTGAACAACCTGGCTGAACTGCACCGCAGCATGGGCCAGCTCGACGCCGCCAGGGCCTGCTACGAGGAGGCGATCGGCATCACCCGCAGGCTGCAGTCGCCCGAGGGCATCTTTGTGCCGCTGTGCAACCTGGCGCGCCTGTCGGTGCTGGCGGGCAGGCTGGAGCGGGCGCGCTGCCTGCTGCTGGAGGGCCTGCAGTTGGCCACCGATGCCGAGCTCACCGGCATGGGCGAGGATGTGCTGGAGGTCACTGCCGGCCTGGCAGCCGTGCGCCTGGAGCACGCCACGGCCGCCCGCTTCTTTGGGGCGGCGATGGCCCGCATGCAGGCCAGCGGCAGCCAGCGCGAGCCGGTCGATGAGGCCTTTGTGGCGCCGCTGATGGCCAGCGCCGAGGCCGCCCTCGGCTTTGCGGCCTTTGCGCTGGCCCGTGCCCAGGGCCAGGCCTTGGGCGCCGAGGCCGCGATCACCGAGGTCAAGCGCTGGCTGGACCGTCCGGCTTGAGTCGGCAAGTCTGGCCGGGCGGCCAGCCACCGGACAGTCGAAGGGCTCAACGCGCTGCGTCGTCCCGGCACTGCTGCTGCAGCGCCGCCCAGCCTGCCGAGCCCAGTTTCTCCAGCGTCGCAATATTGGTCTGGTAAATCAGCTCGGCCTCGGGGAAGGCCTCGACCGCGCGGTCCAGGCTTTCTTCGCGCAGCAGGTGCAGGGTGGGGTAGGGCGAGCGGTTGGTGGCATTGCCGATGTCGTCGGGCGCGCTGCCGTCAAACTGGTAGTCGGGGTGGAAGCTGGCCACCTGCAGGATGCCGTCGAGATCCAGCTCTTCCACGGTGCTGTCGGCCACGTCGAGAAAATCGTTGTAATCGGCAAAATCAGCCAGCACGCCGGGGTGGATCAGCAGCGTGGTCTCCAGCGTGGTCGGCGGGCTCTCGGCCAGGCGCTCCAGCTCTTTGATCAGGTCGGCCAGCAGTGCCGCCGGGTCGGTTGCGGTGCTCAGCACATAGCGCACCAGGCCCTTGACCTGCGGCGCCTTGGCAAACGGGCACAGGTTCAGGCCGATCACGGCGCGGTCCACCCAGGCCCGGGTTTCGGCGATCACGGTTTTGTCGTCGGTCATCGGGCCACCTGCAGCCTTAGCCGGCGGGCGGCTTCTTCGTCCTTGGCATCGTCGATCACGGCCAGCACCTGGCCCAGGTCGACGGGCTTGAGCTTTTGATGGAATCGGCCGGTGAGCAGCGTATCGGGCAGCAACATGCCTTTCTCAAACAGCGACCAGATCTCGCGGCCGAAATCGGTGCGCAGCAACTCGGGTGCAAAGCGGCCGAAGAAGTGGCGCAGATTGGCCACATCGCGCTCCAGCATCGCTGCCGCATGGTTGTTGCCGGCGGCGTCCACCGCCTGCGGCAGGTCGATGATCACCGGGCCGTCGGCACCCAGCAGGATGTTGAACTCCGACAAATCGCCGTGCACCACGCCGGCACACAGCATGCGCACCACCTCGCGGATCAGTGTGCCGTGGTGGGCGCGGGCCGCCTCGGGCGTGAAACCCACATCGTTCAGGCGCGGCGCGGCGTCGCCGTGGGCATCACACACCAGCTC
>JANLZT010000648.1:0-3838 GCA_031366465.1 Betaproteobacteria bacterium
GGGTTCTCGCTTTCGAGAAACAACATCTGCGCGACCACCAGGTTGGCGGTCTGGTCATTGACCTGGCCGACCAGGAAAACAATGCGCTCGCGCAGCAGCCGGCTGTAGATGTCGTAGGCGCGTTCACCGCGGCCGGAGGTCTCGATGACGATGGGCACCATGCCGAGTGCTTGCGTATCCATAGCGCTCATGGAAGTCCTTGGGGGATGGGGGTCTGCCCAGATTATGACCCCCGGGCTGGGGGCTGGCAGACGATGAAAAAAGGGGCGCAGACCGGTCAGTCGTGCGCCCCGGGTAGGGCCAGGCAGGCTGGCCGGCGCGTGCGGCGCGCTCAGCGCGCTCAGGCCGTCATCAGCTCGTCGAAGGGCAAGGCCTTGTCGTTGATCTTGACTTGGCCCAGCACATGCTGGGTGACATTGGTCTCGATCACCACCGCTTCAACCTCGGACATGCGCTGGCGGTCTGACAAATACCAGCGCATCACCTCGGCCGGCTTCTCGTAGCTCTGCGACAGCTCTTCGATGTGGGCCTGCAATTGCTCGGGCTTGGCCTGCAGGTTGTTGCTGCGCACCAGCTCGGCCACCACCAGGCCCAGGCGCACCCGGCGCTCGGCCTGCGGTTGGAACAGCTCGGGCGGGATGGGGGCCTTGTCGGCGTCCTTGATGCCGCGCTGCTTGAGGTCTTCGCGGGCACTGGCCACCAGACGCTCCAGTTCGTCGTCCACCAGGGCCTTGGGCAGGTCGAGCTCGCTGACCTTGACCAGCGCGTCCATCGCGGCGGCCTTGTTGCGGGCCAGCACCCGGAACTTGACTTCGCGCTCGAGGTTCTTCTTGACATCAGCGCGCAGGCCGGCGGGTTGGCCGTCGGCGATGCCCAGCGACTTGATGAAGGCCTCGTCCAGCGCCGGCAGGTGCTGGGCTTCGATCTTCTTCATGGTCACCAGAAAATCGGCCTCTTTGCCGGCCACGTCCTTGCCGTGGTAGTCGGCCGGGAACTGCAGCGGGAAGGTCTTGCTGTCGCCCACCTTCATGCCGCGCACCGCCTTGTCGAACTGCTCCAGCATCTGGCCTTCGCCGATCAGGAACTGGAAGGCCTCGGCCTTGCCGCCCTCGAAGGGCTCGCCGTCGATCTTGCCTTCGAAGTCGATGCTGACGCGGTCGCTCTCGAGTGCGCCGTCCGCCGCCGGGCGCTGAGCGAAGCTGCGGCGCTGCTTGCGCAGGATGTCCACGGTGCGGTCGATGGCGGCTTCGGTAACCTCGCTGCTGACGCGGTCGACCTCGACGGCCGACAAATCCCCCAGCTTGACCTCGGGGTAGACCTCGAAGGTGGCATCAAAGGCCAGTTGGCCCTCGGGCGCTTCGTCTTTTTGGGTGATGCGGGGGATGCCGGCCACCCGCAACTGCGCGCCGCTGGCAGCGTTGGAAAAAGCCTTGCCGAGCTTGTCGTTCATGACCTCGTTCTGCACCGTGTAGCCATAGCGCTGGGCCACCACCGACATCGGCACCTTGCCGGGGCGAAAGCCGTCAGCCTTGACGGTGCGCGACAGCCTCTTGAGCCGGGTTTCGATTTCCGAATTCAAGTCGTTGGCCGGGATCACCAGGGTGATGCGGCGTTCGAGCTTTTCGAGGGTTTCAACAGTCACGGCCATGATGGGACTCACGAAAAAGTTTGGGAATCTGGTGCGCGGGGCCGGACTCGAACCGGCACGCCCGTGAAGGCGTCAGGACCTAAACCTGGTGCGTCTACCGATTTCGCCACCCGCGCGGGTTGCTTGCGTTCACTTGCCTGCGCTCTCACCTGCCGGCGCTCTCAATCGCCTGCGCTCTCATTTGCGCGCGCAGGCAAAACCGGCTTTGCCCGGCAAACCGGGGATTCTAGCCGGCCACCACCGCCGCGTCGGCAGGGCCTGGCCGCCGCACCCGGAACCAGGCCGCATACATCGCCGGCAGCGCCAGCAGCGTGAGCGCGGTGGCCACCACCAGCCCACCCATGATGGCCACCGCCATCGGCCCCCAGAACACGCTGCGGGTGAGCGGCACCATCGCCAGCACCGCCGCCGCCGCCGTCAACACGATGGGCCGGAAGCGCCGCACCGCCGCCTCGACGATGGCGTCCCAGGCCGCCACGCCCCGGCGGCGGTCTTGCTCGATCTGGTCGATCAGGATCACCGAGTTGCGCATGATCATGCCCATCAGCGCGATCACGCCCAGCAGCGCCACAAAGCCGAACGGCCGGTTGAAGACCAGCAGCGCGCCGGCCACCCCGGCAATGCCCAGCGGCCCGGTCAGGAAGACCAGCATCGAACGCGAAAAGCTCTGCAACTGCAGCATCAGCAGCGTGAAGATGATGAACAACATCACCGGCACACCGGCCGCGATCGAGCTTTGGCCCTTGCTGCTTTGCTCCTGGGCGCCGGCGATCTGGATCGCATAGTCGGGCGGCAGGCGTTGGCGCAGGCCGGCCAGCTGATCCCACACGGCTTTGGTGACGGTGGCGCCCTGCACGCCTTCGGCCACATCGCCCTGCACGGTGACGGCAAACTTGCGGCCGTCGCGCCACAGCACCCCCGGCTCGAAGCCGAAGCCGATGCGCGTGATCTGGGTCAGCGGGATGGCCCGCCCGCTGCTGGTGGGCACATAGGCGTTGCCGATGTCGGTGAGCGTGTTGCGCTCTTGCAGCGGCTGGCGCAACACGATGTCGACCAGCTTGTCGCCCTCGCGGTACTGGCCCACGGTGCTGCCGCTCAGGCCCGTGCGCGAGCCCTGGGCAATGCCCTGGCTGGTCACACCCAGGGCCCGCGCCTTGTCCTGGGCTATGTCCAGGCGCAACACCTTGATCTGCTCGTTCCAGTTGTCGTTGACACCGCGCATGCTGGGGTGGGCGCGCAACACGTCCTTGAGCTCATCGCCCAGTTGGCGCACCTGCTGGGCGTCCGGCCCGACCACCCGGAACTGCACCGGGTAGTCCACCGGCGGGCCGTTGGGCAGCACCTTGACACGGGCGCGGGCCTCGGCAAATTCAGCCGCCAGCAGTGCTGGCAAGGCCTGGCGCAGGCGCTCGCGGCTGGCCAGATCCTGGGGCAGCAGGATCAACTGGCTGGCATTGGGCTGCGGGAAGATCTGGTTGAGCGGCAGGTAAAAACGCGGCACGCCGCCGCCGATCCAGGCGGTGACGCTGTCCAGCCCCGGCTCTTTGAGCATCCTGGCCTCAAAGCGCCGCACCAGCGCCTCGCTTTCGCGCTGGGTGCTGCCCTCGGGCAGCCACAGGTCCACCAGGATCTCGGGCCGGCTGGAATCGGGGAAGAACTGCTGCGGCACCCGGCCCAGCGCGACGATGCCGCCGGCAAACAGCGCGAGCGTGAGCGCCAGGGTGATCCAGCGGTGCTGCACGCAGGCGTTCACCAGCCTGCGGAAGCGGGCGTAGAACGGCGTGTCGAACAGCTCATGCGGTGCGGCGCCGGCCTGCAGCGGCCGGGTGTGCAGCAGCCAGGCCCCCAGGTAGGGCACGAAGTAGACCGACACCCACCAGGAGATCACCAGTGCCGCCGAGGTGACGGCAAAGATCGCGAAGGTGTATTCGCCGGTCACCGATTTGGCCAGCCCGATCGGCAGGAAGCCGGCCGCCGTGATCAGCGTGCCGGTGAGCATCGGCATCGAGGTCACGTCGTAGGCAAAGGTGGCCGCGCTCATCTTGTCGTAGCCCTCTTCGAGCTTGCGCACCATCATCTCCACCGCAATGATGGCGTCGTCCACCAGCAGGCCCAGCGCGATGATCAGCGAGCCCAGCGAGATCTTGTGCAGGCCCACGCCCCAGTAGTACATCGCCACGAAGGTGATCG
>JANLZT010000654.1:0-2797 GCA_031366465.1 Betaproteobacteria bacterium
GGGGGTAGCGATGCCAGTGCGCGACCCGATTCGACCCCCACCCCAACCCTCCCCCTGCCCGGGGGAGGGAGCGAACACCGCGAGACTTCCGAGGGTGCGGACCACCGCGAGACCGCCGAGGGCACGGACCACCGCGAGACCGCCGAGGGCACGGACCACCGTGAGACCGCCGAGGGCACGGACCACCGTGCCCTGCGCTTCCTCACCGCCGGCAGCGTGGACGATGGCAAGAGCACGCTGATCGGCCGCCTGCTGTTCGACAGCCAGGCCATCCTGGCCGACCAACTCGACAGCCTGGAAAAGCGCGCCGCCGGTGCGCCGGTGGATCTGTCGCTGCTGACCGACGGCCTGGAGGCCGAGCGCGAACAGGGCATCACCATCGACGTGGCCTACCGCTACTTCGCCACCCGCAAGCGCAAGTTCATCATCGCCGACGCGCCTGGCCATGAGCAGTACACCCGCAACATGGTCACCGCCGCTGCCGGCAGCGACGCGGCGGTGGTGCTGGTCGACATCACCAAGATCGATTGGCAAACCACCCCCGCCGGCCAGACCGTGCCGCTGCTGCCGCAGACCCGCCGCCACGCGCTGCTGGCCCATCTGCTGCGGGTGCCCAGCATCGTGTTCGCGGTCAACAAGCTCGATGCGGTGGCCGACCCGCAAGCGGCCTTCGAGGCCGCCCGCCGCGCGCTGCTGGCCTTTGCCCAGGCCGCCGGCATCACGGGCGTCGCCGGCATCATCCCGGTGAGCGCCTTGCGCGGCGACAACGTCACCTTGGCGCTGGATGTGCCTTGGTACCGAGGCCCCAGCCTGCTGCAACTGCTGGAGCGCCTGCCCACCACCCAGGAGCGCACCCAAGGCGCGATGCTGCAGCCGGTGCAGTACGTGGCGCGCGACGAGGCCCAGACGGGCCTGGATGCCGATGTCGGCAATGGCGGAAATCCAGCCAGGGGCGCCGGCCACCAGCCGCGCGTGTTCTGGGGCCGCATCGCCCACGGCAGCGTGCAGGCGGGCGACGCGGTGCAGGTCTTCCCGAGTGGTGAGCAGGCGACCGTCACTGAGGTGCGCCGCGCTGGCAGCACGGTGGCCGCAGCCCAGGCCGGGCAGTCCGCCGGCCTGGTGCTCGACCGTCAGCTCGACATCTCGCGCGGCGACTGGATCGCCAGCCCCGGCAGCTTGCAGCCCACCCAGCGCTTCACCGCCACGCTGGCCTGGCTCGACACCGAGCCCGCCACCATCGGCCGCAAATATTGGCTGCGCCACGGCAACCGCTGGGTGCAGGCCCGCATCGCGGCGATCGAGCACAAGCTCAACATCCATGACCTGCAGCCGGTCGACTCGCGCAGCCTGGCGGTCAACGAGATCGGCCAAGTGATCGTCGAGCTGCAGCAGCCGCTGCCGCTGGAGGCCTACCTGAACAACCGGGTGGGCGGCGCGCTGATCGTGGTCGATCCGGCCAGCAACCGCACCAGCGGTGCGCTGCTGGTCAAGACCGCTGCCTGAGCGGCGGCCGGCCCGATGTCAGCCCAGGACAGCGAGCCCGCACGGGTGATCTTCATCGGCGCCGGCCCCGGTGCCGCTGACCTGATCACGGTGCGCGGCGCGCGCCGCCTGGCCTGGGCCGAGGTGGTGCTGTTCGACGCCCTCACCGACCCGGCGTTGCGCGAACTGGCGCCGCAGGCCCGCTGGGTGGACGTGGGCAAGCGCGGCTTCGGCCACGCCACCGGCCAGGCGGCGATCAATGTGATGCTGCTGCACGAGGCCCAGACCCACCAGCGCGTAGTTCGCCTCAAGGGCGGTGACCCCAGCATCTTTGGCCGGCTGGAGGAAGAGCTGGAAGTGCTGCACGCCCATGGCATCGCCTGCGAGGTGGTGCCCGGCGTCACCTCGGCGCTGGCCGCAGCCGCGCAAGGCCAGCGCCCGCTCACCCGGCGCGGCGTTGGCCGCAGCGTCAGCCTGACCACCGCGATGACCCAGCTGGGCATCCTGCAGGCCACCCGCACCGCCGACACCGAGGTGTTTTACATGGCCGGCCGGCAGTTGCCGGCGCTGTCGGCCAAGCTGTTGCAGGCCGGCTGGCCTGCGGACACGCCGGTCTGCGTGGTCTCGCGCGCCGGCTGGCCGGATGCGCGCATCAGCCAGCACAGCGTGGCCAGTCTGGCGGATGCCGCACAAACCCATGCCGAGCGGCCGGCGGTGGTCACCGTGGGTGCGGGGGGCGCGCCGCTGCCTGCCCTGGCTGGCCGGCCGGCGCCGCCCGCCGGCATGACCCCAAGGTTCGAGCGGCATCCAGCCGGCCAAACGGCCACGCCCGACTAAAATCCCAGGTTTGCTCGATACCTGCGCGCCAGCCGGCGCAGACACCGCGCGACGAAGATCCTCCAACCTCCCGAGCCCCCATGACCCACGTCGTCACCGAATCGTGCATCCGCTGCAAGTACACCGACTGCGTCGATGTCTGCCCGGTCGACTGCTTCCGCGAAGGCCCCAACTTCCTGACCATCGACCCCGACGAATGCATCGACTGCGCGGTCTGCATCCCCGAGTGCCC
Source organism: Betaproteobacteria bacterium (assembly GCA_031366465.1). Classification (GTDB taxonomy): domain Bacteria; phylum Pseudomonadota; class Gammaproteobacteria; order Burkholderiales; family Burkholderiaceae_C; genus Pseudaquabacterium. The sequence continues at coordinate 2,552 of JANLZT010000654.1, forward strand.
GGTCAACGCCATCCTGCCCGAAGAAGACGTGCCCAGCGAGCAACTGCACTTCATCAAGCTCAATGCCGAGCTGGCCAAGCACTGGCCCAGCATCACCAAGCGCAAGACGCCCTTGCCCGACGCTGATGACTGGAAAGACGTCAAGGACAAACTGCCCCAGCTGATCCGCTGAGGCGCCGGGCCGTGCCCGCCCAAGCCCTGGCCACTGCCGGCTTAGGCCCGGTGCTGGAGACCGACGCGCTGGAG
>JANLZT010000486.1:0-7229 GCA_031366465.1 Betaproteobacteria bacterium
GCGGGTGCCCGAGGACGTGTCACTGGTCGGCTTCGATGACCTGCCGACTTCGGGCTATGCCATCCCGCCGCTCAGCACGGTGCACCAGCCGGCCTACGAACTGGGCCAGCTTGCCGCCACCGCCATGCTGCAGTTGCTGGCCGGGGAGACCCCCAGCGTCGAGATGCCACCGCCCCGGCTGGTGGTGCGCGAGTCCAGCCGGCGCATGCGCGGTTGAGGCCGGGCCGGCCCTGCCGGACCCCCGCGAATTCCCTCGATTGACACGCCGGGCTTGCAGCCCCTATAGTTTGAAAGCGCTTTCATAACTGCTCGGCCCAAGGCCGATACAAGGCTGACTCGGGCGCCGACGACAGCCGCCAGGCCTGCCGCAGCAGGCGCCAGCGGTCACCAACCAAGGGGCAAAGGACGTGGACAAGCGGTGCAGTTCGAACCAGGCCCTGTCGGTCCCAGCCTTGGCGCCGGTGCCAGCCCCGGCAGCCAGCCGCTGGGCTGCGGCCAGGCGCGCTGCGCGGGCCCTGCTGCTGGGCGCCGGCCTGGTCGCCGCGCTGCCGGCAGCGGCCCAGCAGACGCTGGTGGTGGCCGCCTACCCGGCGGTTGACGAGATCGTTCGTGCCGCCATCCCGCAGTGGAAGCGCAGCCACCCGAGCGTCGATATCCAGGTGGTGAGCCGGCAGTTCAACGACCACCACACGGCGATGACCACCGCGCTGTCGACCGCCGTCTACCTGCCCGACGTGATGGCGCTGGAGGTCGGCTATGTCGGCCGCTTCGCCCAGGGCGGCGGGCTGGAGGACCTGTCGCGCCCGCCCTACAACATCGGCCGCTTCCAGGCCCGCTACGTGCCCTATGCCTATGCCCAGGCCACCAGCCGCAGCGGCCGGGTGGTGGCCGCGCCCACCGACATCGGGCCCGGCACCCTGCTCTACCGCAGCGACATCCTGGCCAAGGCCGGCGTCAGCGAGGCCGAGCTCACCCGGTCCTGGGACAGCTACGTGGCCACCGGCGCCCGCATCAAGGCGGCCACCGGCGCCTACCTGATGGCCCATGCCCGCGACATGAAAGACATCGTCATACGCACCGGCATCCAGCCGGGCCAGGGCCTGTACTTTGACGACCAGAACCAGGTGCTGGTGACCTCACCGCGCTTCGTGCGGGCCTTTGAGCTGGCGCGCCAGGTGCGCCAGCAAAAGCTCGACGCCAAGGTCGGCGCCTGGTCCAACGAGTGGTCCGAGGGCTTCAAGCGCGGCAGCATCGCCACCCAAATGACGGGCGCCTGGCTGGCCGGCCACCTCAACAACTGGCTGGCGCCCGGCACCCAGGGTTTGTGGCACGCCGCCCCGCTGCCCGAGGGCGCCTTTGCGGCCTATGGCGGCACCTTCCTGGCCATCGCCCGCAATGCCGCGCCGGCCCAGAAGCTGCTGGCCTGGGAGTTCATCCAGATGATGACCCTGGACCGCACGCTGCAACTGGCGGCCTTCAAGACCCAGGATGCCTTCCCGGCCCTGCTGGAAGCCCATGACGACCCCTTCTTCGAGCTGCCGATCCCGTTCCTGGGCCAACAGACCGCCCGGCTGGGCTGGCGCGACGCCACCCGGCGCATCAGCGCAGTGGCCGTGCACAAACAGGATGCCTTTGCCGACGAGGTGGTCAACACCGAGTTGGACAAGGTGCTGGACCGCGGCAAGGACATCGCCAGCGCGCTGGCCGATGCCCAGCGCCTGCTGCAAAAGCGCGCCACGCGCTGAGCGTCTGAGCGCCGCCGCCCGCTGCCCCAAGCCTGCAACCCGCCCGCCCACCATGAAGCTGCCTGCCGCCCTGCGCCTGTCGCCCCGCCTGTCTCCTGGGTGGGCGCCCTATGTGTTCCTCAGCCCCTTTGTGCTGCTGTTTGCGGTGTTCGGGGTGTTCCCGCTGGCGTTCTCGCTCTACCTGGCCTTCCAGTCCTGGGAGCCCACCAGCGGGCTGGAGGCGATGCGCTTTGTCGGCTTCGACAATCTGCTGTTCGCGCTGCAGGACGAGTGGTTCTGGAAGTCGCTCAAAAACACCGCCTGGCTGGCGCTGGCCTCGGGCCTGCCGCAGCACCTGGTGGCGATCCCCCTGGCCTGCTTCATCCACACCTCGTTCAAGCGCCTGCGCAACGGCGTGGTGGGGGCGTATTTCATGCCCTACATCACCTCCACGGTGGCGATTGCGATCCTGTTCTCGGCGCTGTTTTCCACCGACCTCGGCCTGATCAACCAGGGCCTCAAGGCCCTGGCCGGGGTGCCGGTGCTGGGCTGGCTGGTGCCGACTGACGCCATCGACTGGCTGGGCGACCCCGACCGCATCAAACCGGCCATCGCGATGATCGTGTTCTGGCGCTATGTGGGCTTCAACGTGGTGCTCTACCTGGCCGCCCTGCAGACCATCCCGGCCGACATCTACGAGGCCGCCACGATGGACGGCGCGGGGCGCCTGCAGCAGTTCTTCTTCATCACCCTGCCCAGCCTGAAGCCGATGATCTTCTTCGGCGTCACGCTCAGCGTGATCGGCGGGCTGCAGTTGTTCGAGGAGCCCTTCATCCTGACCGGCGGGCGCGGCGGGTCTGACCAGGCGGGCATGACCACCGCCCTCTACCTCTACCGCATGGCTTTTGACTTCAATGACTTTGGCGCGGCCAGTGCGATGTCGTGGCTGTTGTTCATCCTCATCGCGGCGCTGACCTGGCTGACCCACCGCGCCTTCAAGACCAAGGGCGGTGCCCGATGAACCCAAAACGTCTGGCCCCCTGGGCCGCCTACCTGGTGGTGGGTGTGGGTGCGCTGATCATGCTGGCGCCTTTTTACTTCATGTTCGTGTTTGCCACCCACTCGCGCACCGAGATCTTCAGCCTGCCGCCGCCGATGTTCTTTGGCGATGACTTCTTGGCCAACCTGGAGATCCTCACCAAGCGCATGCCCTTCTGGCGCAACCTGGGCTGGAGCCTGTACGTGGCCATCGCTTCCACCGCGCTGACGCTGCTGTTTTGCTCGATGGGCGGCTATGCCTTTGCGCTGTTCGACTTCAAGTACAAGAACGCGCTGTTCGGCCTGGTGATGGGCACGCTGCTGCTGCCGTCCTTCATGAACATGATCCCCACCTTCATGATCATGGACATGCTGGGCTGGATCGACCAGCCCCGTGCCCTCTACATCCCGGGCGCGGCCAGCGCCTTCGGCATCTTCCTGATGCGCCAGTTCGTGGCCTCGGCGATCCCCAAGGACCTGGTCGAGGCCGCCCGCATGGACGGCTGCAGCGAGCTGGGCATCTATGCCCGCATCGTGCTGCCGCTGCTCAAGCCGGCGCTGGGCACGCTGGGGCTGATCACCTTCATCGCCAGCTGGAACAACTTCATCGGCCCGCTGATCGTGATGCGCTCGCCCGACATGTACACCCTGCCGCTGGCGCTGCGCAGCCTGCAAAGCCCGGTGGACACCGAGTGGGGCGCGCTGATGACCGGCTCGGCCATCGCCACGCTGCCGCTGCTGGTGCTGTTTGTGCTGTCGTCGCGGCAGTTGATCTCGGGCCTGACCGCCGGTGCGGTCAAGTGACGCGCCCGCTGCCGGCCGCCAGCCCTCCGGCGCCGGCCCCCTCCATCGCCAAAAGCTGTCCATGACGCCATCGATACCCGCCCATCCCGCCGCGCACTTCCCCAAGGACTTTGTGTGGGGCGTGGCCACCAGCGCCTTCCAGATCGAGGGTGCGGCCAGCGCCGACGGCAAGGGCCCGTCGATCTGGGACCGCTTCTGCCGCCAGCCAGGCGCCATCGCCGACGGCAGCAATGGCGAGGTGGCCTGCGCGCACTACCAGCGCTGGCAATCCGACCTCGACCTGGTCGCCGGCCTGGGGGTGGGCGCCTACCGCTTCTCGGTGTCCTGGCCGCGGGTGCGGCCGGGCGGCAGCGGCGCCTGGAACGACCCGGGCCTGGACTTCTACGACCGCCTGGTGGACGGCCTGCTGGCGCGCGGCATTGCGCCCTTTCTCACCCTCAACCACTGGGATCTGCCCGACGAGCTGCAGGCCGGTGGCGGCTGGGCCAACCGCGACACGGTGCAGCGCTTTGTCGAATATGCGTTGGGCATCGCCGCCCGGCTGGGCGACCGGGTGGCCAGCCTCACCACCCACAACGAGCCCTGGGTGATGGCCGAGCTGGGCCATGCCACCGGCGTGTTTGCGCCCGGCCTGAAAAGCCGGCGGGTGGCCGCCCAGGTCTCGCACCATCTGCTGCTCAGCCACGGCCTGGCGCTGCAGGCGCTGCGGGCCCAGGGCTGCCGTGCTGACCTGGGCATCGTGCTGAACCTGTCGCCGGTGCAGCCGGCCACCGACAGCCCGGCCGACCGGGCCCAGGCCCGGCTGGAGGACGGCCGGCTCTGCCGCTGGTATCTCGACCCGCTGTTTCACGGCCACTACCCGCCCGACGTGCTGGACGACCTGGGCGCCGATGCGCCACGCATCGAGGCCGGTGACCTGCAGGCGATCCGCACGCCGATGGATTTTCTGGGCGTCAATTACTACACCCGCGCCGTCGTCAGTGCTGGCCAGCCGTGGGACGTGCACAGCAGCGGCCGCGAGATCACCGAGATGGGCTGGGAGGTCTACCCCGAGGGCCTGACCGAGCTGCTGCTGCGCCTGCACCAGGACTATCCCGTGCCGCCGATCTACGTCACCGAGAACGGCGCCGCCTTCCAGGACCAGTGGCTGGCCGGCCGGGTGCATGACCATCGGCGCACCGACTACATCGCCCGCCACATCGCCGCCATGGGCGAGGCCATGCGGCAAGGCGTGCCGATGGGCGGCTACCTGGTGTGGAGCCTGCTCGACAACTTTGAGTGGGCCTCGGGCTATGCCAAACGCTTTGGCATCGTCCATGTCGACTACGCCACCCAGGCCCGCACGCTCAAGGACAGCGCGCTGTGGTACCGGGGTTTTCTGCAACACCAGCAGGCCCTGCACGCCGAGCGTGCCATGGCCACCCAGGGAGATTGAGATGGGCCAGGTATCGCTCAAAGGCATCCAGAAGCGCTACGGCCAGACCGAGGTCATCAAGGGCCTGGACCTGGACGTGCGCGACGGCGAGTTCCTGGTGTTTGTCGGCCCCTCGGGCTGCGGCAAGAGCACCACGCTGCGGATGATCGCCGGGCTGGAGACCATCAGCGCTGGCGAGTTGCTGATCGACGGCCAGCGCGCCAATGAACTGCCGGCGGCTGACCGGGGCGCGGCGATGGTGTTCCAGAGCTATGCGCTCTACCCGCACATGACGGTGGCCGAGAACATGGGCTTTGCACTGCGCATGGCCGGCGTGGGCCGGGCCGAGCGCGACCAGCAAGTGGGCCGCACCGCCGAGATATTGCGCATCACCGAGCTGCTGGGCCGCTACCCCAAAGAACTGTCAGGCGGCCAGCGCCAGCGGGTGGCGATAGGCCGGGCCATCGTGCGCAAGCCCAAGGTGTTTCTGTTCGACGAGCCGCTGTCCAACCTGGACGCCGCGCTGCGGGTGAACATGCGCATCGAGCTGTCGCGCCTGCACAAGCAGCTGGGCACGACGATGATCTACGTCACCCATGACCAGGTCGAGGCGATGACCCTGGGCGACCGCATCGCCGTCTTCAACCAGGGCCGGATCGAGCAGCTGGGCGCGCCGCTGGACCTGTACAACCAGCCGGCCAATGAGTTTGTGGCCACCTTCCTGGGCGCACCCCGGATCAACCTGATCGACCGGCCGCCGGCCCAGGGCGCTGCGGCCGCCCACCAGGCCCTGTGGACTTTGCTGGCCGGCGCGGCGCCGGCCCATGCCCGCCGGGCCGGCCTGCGGCCTGAGCACCTGCAGGTGCTGCCGGCCGGCCAGGGCATCCCGGCCAGCGTGGTGCTGGCCGAGCACCTGGGCGATGCGTCGATCCTGCACCTGTCGGTGGACGGCCTGGCCGAGCTGGTCGATGCCAGGGTCGGCAGCGGGCTCCATCACTGCCAGGCCGGCGCCACGGTGGGCCTGGCGGCCGATGCCGGCTGGGCCCTGTTGTTCGATGCGGACGGCAGGCGCTTGGGGTGATTGGTGGGTGTGACTGGAGGGCGCGGCGCTCAGAAGCGCACGCTGGCCTGCACCGCCAGCACGCCGGCCGGATCGAAGGCCCCGGCCGGGCAATCGGTCCACCCGTCTGCCGTCAGCAGCCGCAGCGTGGTCGCTGAACCCCGGCGGTAGGTGTAGGGCACCCGCTGGCGGGTGAACTTCAACTCGCCGCCGGCCGGCAGCTCGGCCTCGTCCAGCAGCAGCGGCTGAAAGTGCAGCAGGCCACCGCGCATGCGCAGGCCCAGCTCGCCCCAGCGGGTGAGGATCTCCTCCTTGACCTGGCCGGTCATGCCCGGCTGCTGGGCCCCGCCCTCGCCCGGCGTGTGGCTGTAGGGGTCCGCCGGGAAGGCACCGTAGTCGGCCGCACTGCGGCGGTAGCCCAGGCCGTCGCGCACGCGGCGGTAGTGGGCAATCAGGGCTGGCAACTCGGGCGACTGTTGATCGGCCGCGGCGAACACCTGCTCCTGCACCGCCAGCAGCAGCTTGGCCACCATGTGCCAGTAGATGCAGCCCAGGCCCTCGTAGCCAAACATCGTGCCGGAGCGGCCGGTGAAGGCGGCATGGTTTAGCACGCGCTCGTAGGCCTCGGCCACGGGCTGCAGCGCGTCGCCCAGGTCAGCGCCTGCGGCCTCCAGATCAGCCCGGTTGGCCAGCGCCGGCGCAAAGCGCACGGTGCCGTCGCTCTGCGTCTGCAGCAGATCGTTGCGACCGTCAGCCAGCAAGCGCTGCACCACCGGCAGCGCCAACGCGGCGGCGTCCAGCCGGTTGCGGGCCAGAAAGCCCGGCAGCGGCCGGTCCGGGTAGAGCAGAAAGCTCTGGCGCCGGGCACAGAACAGCGGGCTGGCGAACAGCGCGTCCAGCAGGTGCAGCGCCTCGGCCGGGCCCAGCAGGCCGCAAGAAAGCAGCGCAACCTGGCCCTCCAGCATCGGGTAGAGGTGGGCCACCACAGCCTGGCCGCCCGTCAGATCAACCAGGTTGTAGCTGTGGAACAGGCCGTCATCGCGCCGGCAGCGCTGCAGGCTGGCGTCCACCATGGGCAGCAGCTCGGTGCACAGCGTGGCCAGCAGGCCGGCCGGGGCCCGGGCCCGCTGGCCGGCCGGGTAACGGCCCTCGGCACCCTGGTAGCCGGCGGCGCGCCAGCCATCCAGCA
>JANLZT010000706.1:0-3741 GCA_031366465.1 Betaproteobacteria bacterium
TCGCAGCAAACACCACCCGCTTGACGCGGGCATGCATCAGCGCCATCGCGCACATCGCGCAGGGCTCGAGCGTGACGAACAGCTCGCAGTCGGGCAGGCGGTAGTTCTCCAGCAGCTGGGCGGCATGGCGCAGCGCCACGATCTCGGCGTGGGCGGTGGGGTCGTGGGTGGTGATGGGCCGGTTGTAGCCGGTGGCAATCAGCCGGCCCTGGCGCAGGATCACCGCGCCCACCGGCACCTCGCCGGCCAGCTCGGCGTTCAAGGCCTGGTCCAGCGCCAGGCGCATGGCCTGCTCATCGGCGGGGGAAAAAGGCATGGCGGGTGGGGCGTGCCCCGGGGCGGCAAGAGCCCGGATTATCGACGGCGCGGCAGCCGCCTCGGTGACTGCCGGCAGCCGCCCGGGCGTCTACCATCGCCGTCGGCAAACCGCCCGCAGCCCCACCCAATCACCCCCCGCAGGAGCCACCCCATGAGCGACGCCTTCATCATCGACACCTGCCGCACCCCGCGCGGCATCGGCAAACTGGGCAAGGGCGCGTTGGCCGATTGCCACCCCCAGCACCTGGCCGCCACCGTGCTGGCGGCCATCGCCCAGCGCAACAACTTAGACACCAGCGAGGTGGACGACGTGATCTGGGGCACCTCCACCCAGCGCGGCAAGCAGGGCATGGACATGGCCCGGATGGCGCTGCTGGACGCGGGTTTCAGCCAGAAGGCCAGCGGCGTGACGCTGGACCGTTTTTGCGGGTCGGGCATCACCACCGTCAACCTAGCTGCGGCCACCATCGCCGCCGGCTATGAAGACCTGGTGATCGCCGGCGGCACCGAGATGATGAGCTACACCGCCACCCTGGCCGACCCGACCAAGCCCGCGATGATGGATGCGGGCAACCTGCGCCTGCGGGCCCGCCATCCGCAATCGCACCAGGGCGTTTGCGCCGATGCCATCGCCACGCTGGAAGGCATCCCGCGCCAGGCGCTGGACGATCTGGCCCTGCTCAGCCAGCAGCGCGCCGCCGCCGCAATAGAGGGCCGCTACTTCGAGCGCAGCCTGGTGCCGGTCTACCGTGAGGACGGCAGGCTGGCGCTGGACCATGAAGAGTTCCCCCGCCCGCAGACCACCCGCGAGGGCCTGGCCGCACTGCAGCCCAGCTTTGGCCGGCTGGCCGACTTCAAGCTCGACGAGCAAGGCACCACCTACGGCGGCCTGATCCGGCAGGTCTACCCCGATTTGAAGATCGAACACATGCACCACGCCGGCAACTCGTCGGGCGTGGTGGACGGCGCCGGCTGTGTGCTGCTGGCCTCGGCGGCCTACATCCAGAAGCGCGGCCTCAAAGCCCGCGCCCGCATCGTGGCGATGGCCAATGTGGGCGACAGCGCCACCCTGATGCTCAATGCGCCGGTGCCGGCGGCCCGCAAGGTGTTGGCCAAGGCCGGGCTGACGGTGGACGACATCGACCTGTGGGAGATCAACGAGGCCTTTGCGGTGGTGGCCGAAAAATTCATCCGCGATCTGCGCCTGGACCGCGCCAAGGTCAATGTCAACGGCGGCGCGATGGCGCTGGGCCATCCGATTGGCGCCACCGGCTCGCTGCTGATCGGCACCCTGCTGGACGAGCTGGAGCGGCGTGATCTGAAGCGCGGCCTGGTGACGATGTGCGCGGCCGGCGGCATGGCCCCGGCCATCATCATCGAGCGGGTGTAGCCGGCGTAGAGCGCGCAGCGCGCCCCGCTCACCTGCTGCGGCCGACCGTCGCTCCGGCGCGCCGCGAAAATGCGGGCGGGCTGGCGGGCGGGCCGGGCTGCGGTGGTGGGTGCTGAGGGGCTCGAACCCCCGACCTACGCCTTGTAAGGGCGCCGCTCTACCAACTGAGCTAAGCACCCGCAGTGCCGGGCATGGTAACGCTGGGGTGGGTGGCCCGGGCCGCTGGCTTGGCCGGGCGTCGCCAGGCTCAGTTGAGCGCGTCTTTCAGGCCCTTGCCGGCCCGGAACTTGGGCACCTTGGCGGCCTTGATCTTGATGGCGGCACCGGTGCGGGGGTTGCGACCGGGGCGCGCCGCGCGCTTGGTGACGGCAAAGGTGCCGAAGCCGACGATGGAGACGCTGCCGTTTTTCTTGAGGGTGGTCTTGACACCGCCGATCAGGGCCTCCAGGGCCCGCGTGGCGGCGGCTTTGGAGATGTCCGCCTGCTTGGCGATATGTTCGATCAACTCGGCCTTGTTCACAGATTTGCCCCCTCTTGTGGTTGCCTCGACGCGTGCTCAGGGCAGCAGCGTGGCCCCGTCACTGGTTTTGATGCAGGGCCGACTGATTACAGCCGCCGGCCTCGTGCAGTGTCAAGCGCAGCAGGAAATTCTAGGTGCAAAGAAAGTGACGGCTTGCACCGGCCGCGCGCACCCGCTGCCCGGCGTGCAATTTGTCTCATCTGGCGGGCGCCGCACGCAATACCAGGCCGACGCCAACCGCACACAGGCCCATGCCCAGCAGGCTGCCCAGGCCCAGCGGCTCGTCGAACAGCCACCAGGCCAGCAAGGCCGTGCAAGGCGGCACCAGGTAGAACAGGCTGGCCACCCGGGTGGCGCCGCCGCGCTGGATCAGCAGCATCAGCAGCGAGCTCGCACCCAGCGACAAGCCCAGCACCGACCAGGCCAGCGCCAGCCACAAATCCGGCTGCCACTGCATGCCTGCGGGCTCCAGCCAGCTCAGTGGCCAGGTGACGATCAGTGCTGCCAGCAGTTGCACAAAATTACCGCTGCGCACATCCACCGCCACCACATGCTGCTTCTGGTAGAGCGTGCCCGCAGTGATCGAGGCCAGCGCCAGCAGCGACAAGGCCAGGTTGGGCCCGGTCACCGCGCCGCTGGACAGCTTGGGCCAGACCACCCCGGCCACCCCGGCCAGGCCGAGCACCAAGCCCAGCCATTGGGTGGCGGCCACCGCTTGGGCGCAGCTGCGGCTGACCCAGATGGCTGTGAGCACCGGCTGCAGGCCGACGATCAGCGCCACCGTGCCGGCCGGGATGCCGGCCTTGACGGCGGCCCACACGCCGCCCAGGTAGCCGGCATGCATCAGCACGCCGCTGACCGCCAGGTGGCCCCATTGCCGGCGGCCCTGCGGCCAGGCCACGCCAGCGGCTTGAATCCACAGCCCGAAGGCCAGCAGCGACAGCGCGTAGCGCCAGGCCAGGAAGGTGAGGGGTGGCGCATGCGGCATGGCCAGCCGGGCGACCACGAAACCGGTGCTCCAGACGCCGACAAACACCCAGGGCATGGTGGCCAGCAAAGCCTGCTGGCGCTGCGCTGCTGCGTTGGCGCTCACCGCGCCCGGGCCCGGATCTCGGGCAGCGCGCGCTGCAGGTAATACACCATCGACCAGATGGTCAGCACGGTGGCCAGCACGATCAGCACGGTGCCCCACAGCCGGCTGTCGATGACGCCGAAGACCGGGCCGTCGTAGAGCAGAAAGGGGATGGCCGTCATCTGGCTGGCGGTCTTGAACTTGCCCAGCCGGTGCACCGCCACGCTGCGCGAGGCGCCGATCTGGGCCATCCACTCGCGCAGCGACGAGATCGCGATCTCGCGGCCGATGATGACCAGCGCCACCAGCACGTCCACCCGGTCGAGCTTGACCAGCACCAGCAGCGACGCGCAGACCAGGAACTTGTCGGCCACCGGGTCAAGAAAAGCGCCAAAGGCCGAAGTCTGGTTCAGCTTGCGGGCCAGCCAGCCGTCGAGCCAG
>JANLZT010000715.1:0-2760 GCA_031366465.1 Betaproteobacteria bacterium
GTCCAGCCGGCCCAACGCCGAGCTGTCCACCGTCAGGGCGTCGATGCGGCGCGGCGTTTGCACCTGGCAGGCCAGCAGCCGGCACAGCGCCCGCAGGGCCGGCGCGCTGGCCGGCAGCTGGGCGGCCAGGGCGTCGCGGCCCAGCAGGGCTGACTGCAGGCCCGCCGCCAGCGCCAGCAGGCCCACGGCAGCGGCCAGGCCCAGCCGCACCTGCGGCCTGCGCCAACGGGCCGCGCGCTCGGCCGCCCGCAGGAAGCCGGGGGTGTCCGCCGCCAGGGGGCTATCGGCCAGCACGCCGTGGGCCAGCACGCCATGGGCCAGGGCCGGTGCGGCGCCGGTCGGCCCATCGCTGTACGGTCCTGCCATGTCCTGGCCCGGCTGGGTGTCGGCGTCGCTGATGGTGATCTCGGCGTCGTCGTCGTCGTCCACCGATGGCTTGTGCAGCAAGGGCCGGTCGAAGGCCTGGCCTGAGACGCTGATCGGCGGCCCGGAGGCATCGGTGAAGCGGGGTTCGATGCGCGTTGCCAGGCCGTGCTGGGCCGGGCTGCCGGTGGCTGGCGGCGCGGGCAAGGGTTGGCCGGGCGCAGGCTCGACCCAATCGGTGATGGTCCAGGGCGGGTCGGCGGGGTCGGCGGGGTCGGATGGATCGGTGGCCTCGGGCGGCGCGGCGCGGGCGGCGGTTGCGGTGGTTGCGGTGGCGGTGGCGGCTCGGCGAGCGGGCGCTGGCGGATCGTCGCCCGCCGGGTCAGCGTCGGGCGCTGGCGACAGATCCAGCTGCACCGGCGTGCCCTGGTCGATGTCGAACAGCACCTCGGCGGCATCGAACACCCCGTTGCAGCGGCCGCAGCGCACCCAGCCTTCGGAGATCCGCAACTGGTCCAGCACAACCCGGAACACCGTGCCGCAGGCCGGGCAGCGGGTGGCCAGGCTCATCGCCCGCCTCTCAGGCCGACCGGTGGGCGGTCATCAGGATCCAGCCGTCCTGGCTGTCGGCCACGTCCAGCGCCAGCCAGGGGGCATAGGCGGCCTTTAGCTCGTCGGCTTGGCGCCCGAGGATGCCGGCCAGCACCAGATGCCCACCCGGGGCCAGATGGCCGGCCAGCAGCGGTGCCAGCAGCTTGAGCGGGCTGGCCAGGATATTGGCCAGCACCAGTGGGTAGATGCCACTGGCGGCGTCGGGTTGGCCGGCGTCCAGCACCACGCCATTGGCCAGCGCATTGGCCCGGGTGGCTTCGACCGCCGCATCGTCGATGTCCACCGCTGTGATGCCCCGGGCGCCGTGAAGCGCGGCGCCAATGGCCAGGATGCCTGAGCCGCAGCCGTAGTCGAGCACCCGCGCCCAGCCCGGCGCCAGCAATGGCGCCCAGCGTGCGACCCAGCGCAGGCACATGCAGGTGGTGGGGTGGGTGCCGGTGCCAAAGGCCAGGCCGGGGTCGAGCCGGATCACGCGGGTGGCGGCGGCCGGCACCGCGTGCCAGCTAGGCACGATCCAGAAGCTGGGCGTGATCTCGACCGGCGCGAACTGCGATTGCGTCAGGCGCACCCAATCCTGGTCGGGCAGGTCGCGCAGGGCCAACACCTGCAGGCTGGCCGCCCAATCCTGCGCCAGCAGCAGCCTGGCAGCCTCGCTGGCCTGGGCCTCATCGGCAAACAGCGCGCTCAGATCAGAGCGCTGCCAGCCCTCCCTGGGCGCGGGCAGGCCGGGCTCGCCGAACAGCGCCTGCTCATCCTGGGTGCCAGCATCGGCATCTGCCACCGACACGCTGAGGGCGTCCAGCTCGTCCAGCAGGGCCTCGCTGACGGCCTCCACCAGCGCCTCGGGCAGCCTCACGATCAGTTCATGCATTAACGCTAACCCTTGAAAATCGACTTACTTTGAGACTGTTTGAGTTGCGTGACTATCGTTCTAGTATTTGAACGAAGTTAAGTTAAGCACTCTTTTGGGCCGGTTTGGTGCCGATCAGGCCTATTTTCGGCGGAGCTTTCTTTTCAGACTTTGCAGCCAGCCGAGATAGGGTTGATCAAAATCAGGGAACTGTGTGTGCCCGGTTCGCGTATGGCTTGGAGGAATCATCGGACACTTCTCGATCACTAGCACGCTGTCGTAAAAATGCAGCGATTTCGCAGTCTTCGTGAAATCCGAAATCTTGAATTTTTTGGGTTGCTGCGAATGCCAGGCATTGATTTGATCGATAAAATCCTTGCTGTATTCGATGAAGCTGCCTTGGCGCCTGTATCCACCACCCCAGCGATCCCAGTAGGACGTGTGAAGATCCTCAATCAGATAGACGCCATTCGGGGTGATGCAAGGGAACAGTTCTTCAAACGTTGCAATCTGCTGGCGCATGGTGTGCCCGCCATCGTCAATCAGGATGTCGATGGCCGGTATTTGGCCAGCCACTGATTGAAGAAAGCTGCGGTCCTCTTGATCGCCGATGAGTATTTTTACGCCGGGTTCCTCAAACTGCTTGCAGTTCGGGTTGATGTCGATCCCGAAAATATTCGCGCTTGCACCAAAATAGTGCTTCCACATCTGAATCGAGCCGCCTTGCGAAACGCCAAACTCCACAATATTTACGGGAGTGCCGCGAAACCTGGAGAAATGTCGATCGTAGATCTCAAAATAGTGTTGCCACTTGTGGATGAGCCGACCTTCGTTTTGGGTGAAGAATCGTTCAAGATCATTCATGGGGCGTCAGGGCTCCAAGGCTGCGCAGCTGCCAAGTCGTGCATGACGCGGCGAATATCTGTGCTGGGCGA
>JANLZT010000497.1:0-4733 GCA_031366465.1 Betaproteobacteria bacterium
GTCGATGGCAATCGAGGCTTGCATGGTGGTCGGTGGCCTCACATGTGGTCGACTTCAGTCGGCAATTTGTAGAAAGTGGGATGCCGGTAGACCTTGTCTTCCATCGGGTCGAAGTACATGTCCTTGTCGGCCGGGTCGTTGGCCACGATCTGGTCCGACCGCACCACCCACACGCTGCAGCCCTCTTGGCGGCGGGTGTAGACATCGCGGGCCAGCTGGATGGCCATCTTGGGGTCGGCCGCATGCAGGCTGCCGCAGTGCTTGTGGTCCAGGCCGGCGCGGGTGCGCACGAACACCTCGAACAGTGGCCATTCGGATTGCGCGTTGGTATCGGTCATTGAGGTCTCCGTCAACTCAGGCCGCCTGGGCCTGCGGCGTGTGTTCAGGGACATGTTTGGCAGCATGCGCCATCGCGGCCTCGCGCACCCAGGCGCCGTCGTCCCAGGCCTTGACGCGGGCGCCCAGCCGGTCGTGGTTGAGCGGGCCGTCACCGCCCACCACGCGCCAGAACTCAGCCCAGTCAATGGGGCCGTGGTCGTGGTGGCCACGGGCCTCGTTCCATTGCAGCGCCGGGTCAGGCAGCGTGACGCCCAGCACCCGGGCCTGGTCCACCGCCGCGTCGATGAACTTGGCGCGCAACTCGTCATTGCTGATGCGCTTGATGCCCCAGCGCATGCTCTGGGCCGAATTGGGGCTTTGGTCATCCGGCGGGCCGAACATCATGATCGACGGCCACCACCAGCGGTTGACGGCGTCCTGCACCATGGCTTTCTGCGCGGCGGTGCCCCGGGTCATCATCGTCAGCAGCGCGTCGTAGCCCTGGCGTTGATGGAAGCTTTCTTCGCGGCAGATGCGGATCATCGCCCGCGCATAGGGCGCAAAGCTGCAGCGACAGATCGGCACCTGGTTCATGATCGCCGCGCCGTCCACCAGCCAGCCGATCACACCGATGTCGGCCCAGCTCAGCGTGGGGTAGTTGAAGATGCTGCTGTACTTGGCTTTGCCGGTGTGCAGCCCGTCCAGCAGTTGATCCCGGCTGGTGCCCAGGGTCTCGGCGGCGGCGTACAGGTAGAGGCCGTGGCCGCCTTCGTCCTGCACCTTGGCCAGCAGGATGGCCTTGCGCTTGAGGGTGGGTGCGCGGCCTATCCAGTTGCCCTCGGGCAGCATGCCGACGATCTCGCTGTGCGCATGCTGGCTGATCTGGCGGGTGAGTGTCTTGCGGTAGTTCTCGGGCATCCAGTCCTTGGCTTCGATGAAATCGCCGGCGTCAATGCGGGTATCGAAGCGCGACTGCAAGGCCAATTCTTCGGTCGATCGCAGGGCCTTGGGTGCCGACGGGTGGTCCGCCGGCTCCTTGCCCATCGTGTCCATTGCTTGGGTGTACATGGGGTCTCTCGCGAAGTGAAGGGGGTTCAGCGGCTGCGCTGGTCCAGCACCCGCCGGGCCTTGCCGGTGAGCGTGCGCTCAATGCTGTCGGGTGGCAACACGGCAATGCCGGTGCTCACGCCGACCAGGGTCTTGATGCGGTGCTGCAGCCAGTGCGTGATCTCGCCGATGTCAGCAGGGCTGGCCTGGGCATGGGCGATGTTCAACTCGGTGCGCACTTGCAAGGTGTCGAGCGGGCCCTCGCGGCCCACCACCAACTGGTACTGGCCCGACAGCTTGGGATGCTGCAGCACGATCTCCTCGATCTGGGTCGGGAAGACATTCACGCCTCGGATGATCAGCATGTCGTCACTGCGGCCCACGATCTTGCCCATGCGCCGGAAGCTGCGCGCGCTGGGTGGCAGCAGCCGCGTCAAATCCCGCGTGCGGTAGCGGATGATGGGCAGCGCCTCCTTGGTCAGCGAGGTAAACACCAGTTCCCCTTCGACACCATCGGGCAGCACCTGCCCGGTGGCCGGGTCGATGATCTCGGGGTAGAAATGGTCCTCCCAGATCACCGGGCCGTCCTGGGTCTCGACGCACTCGCTGGCCACGCCCGGGCCCATCACCTCGCTCAGGCCGTAGATGTCGACCGCCTTGATCGCGGCGGCGCCCTCGATCTCGCGGCGCATCGCCTCGGTCCAGGGCTCGGCACCGAAGATGCCCACTGCGACCGACATCGAAGCCGGGTCCAGGCCCTGGCGGCGGAACTCTTCGATGATCACCTGCATATAGCTGGGCGTGACCATGATGATGTCGGGCTTGAAGTCGGTGATCAATTGCACCTGCTTCTCGGTCTGGCCGCCTGAGACCGGCACCACCGTGCAGCCCAGGCGCTCGGCGCCGTAGTGCGCACCCAGGCCGCCGGTGAACAGGCCGTAGCCATAGGCCACATGCACCATGTCGCCGGCTCGGCCACCGGCCGCGCGGATGCTGCGGGCGGCCAGATCCGCCCAGGTGGAGATGTCGTTTTGGGTGTAGCCCACCACCGTGGGCTTGCCGGTGGTGCCGGATGAGGCATGGATGCGCGAGACCTGCTGGCGAGGCACCGCGAACATCCCGAAGGGGTAGTTGTCGCGCAGGTGCTGCTTGGTGGTGAAGGGAAACTTGGCCAGGTCGGCCAGCGATTCCAGATCCCCCGGCTGCACACCCGCCGCATCGAAGGCCGCGCGGTAATGCGCCACCTTGTCGTAGGCAAGCTGCAAGGTCTGGCGCAGGCGCTGCAGTTGCAGCGCCGTGATCTCGTCGCGGCTGGCGGTCTCGATGGGCTCAAGATCACCGGGGCCGGGATGGCGTGGGGGCATCAAAAGGTCTCCTGGTCCCCTCCCCCTGCCAGGGGGAGGGCTAGAGGGTGGGGGTTTGGTGTGGGGCTTAGGTCGGCTGTTCAGAGCGCAATTGGCACCACCAACTTGCCACGCGCAGTGTGGCTGCGGCCGCGGAAGGCGGCAACCCGCTCACCGCGCTGGTTGCGCACATCGCTGTCGTAGACGCCGGTGCGGCCCGACTTGCTCAGCTCGGTGCAGGTGGCGGTGAGCACATCGCCCAGCCGGGCCGGTGCCAGCAGATCGATGGCAAAGCCTGAGGCCACCGTCAGCTCGTTGTAGCTGTTGCAGGCAAAGGCGAAGGCCGAATCGGCCAGCGTGGCGATCAGGCCACCGTGGCAGATGGCATGGCCGTTGAGCATGTCGGCGCGCACCGTCATGGCCATCACCGCCCGGCCCGGCGCCACCTCGACGATGCGCATGCCCAGCGCCTGGCTGGCCTGGTCACCGGCCCACAGGCTGTCACGCACCCGGTGGGCGATGGCTTCAGGGGTCAGTGAGGTCATGGTGGCGGGCTGGTGTGGAACAAGAAAAAGATGGGTCGAAACACTATCGACCAACCGGTCGGTAGATGTTACGGGACCCGGCCCATCCGTGCAAGCCCATCCTTGCAAGCCGATTCGCATCGAAGCCCTGGATGCCGGGCCTGCCGGTGCGTGGCCGCCTGGGCGCGCCATACCAACGACAATAGCAAGGTTCACAAGCCCAGCCGCGTTGCGGCGCCTGCCATGCCCGACACGCCTGACCTGCCCGAAATGCCTGCGCTGCCCGATTCGCCCGCACCGGCGGCGCCGATGCAGACGCCGACCAGCGAGATAGCTGCACTGCCAGCCGATGCGCCAACGCCCGACGGCAGCGCTGAGGTTGTGGCTGCGGCTGCCGCTGATGCTCTGGCCGAACCGGCCGCCCCACTCGGCGAAACCCTGAACGCGCCACCGAGCACGCCCCCCAGCACGTCGCGCGAGCTGGGCCCCGCTGCCTGCGCCGACCTGCTCAAGCAGCATTTCCCGGCGCTGTTCGGTGCCGCGCCCAAGCCCTTGAAGCTGCGCATCCAGGCCGACATCAACCAGCGGGCGCCGGGCGTCTTCCGCAAGGCCGCGCTGTCAGCCTTTTTCCGCCGCTACACCGGCAGCACCGGCTATTTGATCGCGCTGGGCAAGGCCAGCAACCGCTTTGACCTGGACGGCCAGCCCGCCGGTGAGCTGAGCGAAGAGCACCGCCAGCTCGCCCGCGATGAGCTGACGCGCCGCCGCCAACTCGGCCGCGAGCGCGATCAGCAGGCCCAAGCCCAGCAGCGGGCCCAGGCGCAAGCCCAACATGCCCAAGCACAGGCCCAGGAACACGCCCAGCAAGCTGAGCAGGCCGAGCGTCAGCGCGAGGCCCTGCGGGAGCGCCAGGCCAGGCTGGGGCTGCTGCGCGACTTTGAGCGCACCACGCTGACGGTGGCCAACTTCTGCGTGCTCAAGGGCCTGACGCCCGATGCCCTGACGCCCTTGCTGGCGCAGGCCCGCCAAGAGGCCGCCGAGGCCCCGGCGCAGCGGCCCGACGACAGGCGCGGGGCCATGGGCCAGAACGGCCCGAATGGCCCGAACGGCCCCAATGGCCCGCGCCCCGACGGTCGGCCTGGTGATCGGCCGAACAGGCCGCAGGACGGACGCTTGGCGGGCCGTCCCGACAACCGTCCCGAGGGTCGCGCCGATGGCCGTCCCGACAGCCGCCCAGACAACCGCCCCGCCCATCGCCCGAACACCGGGCCCGGTGGCCAGCCGCGCGGCGATCGCCGCAGCGCCAAGCCGCCCGGCCCGCGCAGCGGCACCTGAGACTCAGGCCGGCCCGGCGGCGATCAGCGCGTCGGCCCGGCTTCCACGATCACCCGCAACTCCACCCGGCGATTGGGCAACAAGCAGGCCTGCAGCAAGGCCTTGCTGGCGAAATCCCCGCTGCAGGGCAGCACCTGCTGGGCATTGCCCACTGCCTGCACCGTGG
>JANLZT010000350.1:0-4372 GCA_031366465.1 Betaproteobacteria bacterium
GACCCGACCAACCAGCCCGGGCACTTCTGGAAGTACCTGGCGATGGGGCCGGACGGCCAGCTCTACTTCAATGTCGGCTCGCCGCAGAACATCACCATGCCCACCTACAACGAGGCCGCGATCCACCGCGTCAACGTCAAGACCGGGATGATGGAGAACATGGCACAAGGCGTGCGCAACAGCGTGGGCATGGCCTTCCACCCCGTCACCCACCAGCTCTGGTTCACCGAGCATGCCCGCGACTGGATGGGCAATGACCTGCCCAGCGACGAGCTGAACGTGCTCAAGACCAAGGGCCAGCACTTTGGCTTCCCCTTCTGCCACCAGGGCGACACGCTGGACCCGGTCTACGGCCAGGGCCGCAACTGCGCCGAGTTCACCCCGCCGGCCCTCAAGCTGGGCGCCCATGTGGCCCCGGTGGGCATGAAGTTCTACACCGGCGCGATGTTCCCGGCCGAGTACCGCAACAGCATGCTGATTGCGCAAAAGGGCTCGTGGAACCGCGAGACCAAGCAGGGCTACAACGTGGTCCGGGTGTCGCTGGACGCCCAGGGCGTGGCCAGCAAGCACGCCTTCATCGACGGCTTTCTGGAGAACGAAAAAGGCGACCCGCCGATGTGGGGCCGGCCCACCGACCTGCTGCAGATGAAGGACGGCTCGGTGCTGTTCTCGGACGACTACAACGGCGTGGTCTACCGCATCAGCTACCGCAAGCCATGAGCCACCGCCTGCCGCCCCGGCCACTGGCCGCAGCCCGGGCTGCGGCCTATTCCGGTTTGGGCTCAGCCCTGGCCGCGCTGTGCACCGCCCTGGCCGCTCCCGGGGCGCTGGCCGGGCCAGAGGAAGGCCGCGCCAAGGCCCAGGCCTGCGCGGCCTGCCATGGCGCCGACGGCAATGCGGTGGTGGCGGGCGTGCCATCGCTGGCCGGGCAGCCGCGCCAGTTCATCGTGCAAGCGCTGTTCATGTACCGCGAAGGCACGCGCAAGAACGAGGTGATGACGCCGCTGGCCAGCCCGCTGAAAAACCCCGACCTGAACGACCTGGCGGCCTACTTCTCAGCCCAGCAGCGGGCCAGGCCGGCCGCCGCAGCCCCCGATGCGGCCCGCCTGACCCTGGCGCGGGCGGTGGTCCAGCGCAACAACTGCGCGGCCTGCCACACCCCCAGCTTCAACGGCCAGCAGCACATCCCGCGCCTGGCCGGCCAGGACAAGGCCTACCTGCTGGCACAACTGACGCAGTTCAAGGCCTCCACCCGGGCCGACCTGGACGGCACCATGACGTCTGCCGCCCAGGGCCTGGCCGCCGATGAGCTGGAACTGATGGCCGACTACCTCTCAAGCTTCATCGCGCCATGACCGCCCCCGCCGACCACTTCACGCCGCCGCCATTGGCTGGCGTGCGGGTGATCGAGATCGGCACCTTCATCTCGGGCCCGTTTGCAGCCACCCTGCTGGCCGACTTTGGCGCCGATGTCATCAAGCTGGAGCTGCCCGGCGAGGGCGACCCGATGCGCACCCTGGGGGCCCACCCACCGGGCGGCGACAGCAGCTACTGGTGGCGCAACATGGGCCGCAACAAGCAGTCGGTGGCGCTGGACGTGCGCACCCCCGAAGGCCGCGACCTGCTGGGCCAGATGCTGCAAACCGCCGACATCCTGGTCGAGAACTTCCGCCCCGGCACGCTGGCCCGCTGGGGCATCACGCCGGCCTGGTTGAAGCAGCAGCGCGGCGACCTGATCGTGGTCCACATCAGCGGCTATGGCCAGGACGGCCCCTGGCGCGACGTGCCCGGCTTCGACCGCAGCGCGCAAGCCTTCTCGGGCCTGGTGCATGTCACCGGCGAGCCCGACAGCCCGCCCCAGCAGGCCGGGCTGCCGGTGTGCGACTTCACCGCCGGGCTGTGGGCCGCCTTTGGCGCGGCCATGGCGGTGATCGGCCGGCTGCGCCACCCGGGCAGCGGTGGCAACGAGGTCGACCTGGCGCTCTACGAGACCATGCTGCCCTTTTTGAAGGACATGCCGCAGCGCTGGCGCCACCAGGGCCGCATCACCGAGCGCAGCGGCAACACGCCCGACTACGTGGCCCCGGGCGGCGCCTACCTCAGCGGCAGCGGCGAGTGGATCTTCATCAGCGGCACCGGTGACCGGGTCTTCATCCGGCTGATGGACGCGATAGGCCGCACTGACCTGCGCGACGCCGCCACGCTGCAGCACAACACCGACCGCGTCGCCCAGCGCCCGCTGATCGATGCGGCCATCAACGCCTGGCTGCAACAGCACAGTGCCGACGCGGCCGTGCAGGCCCTGATGGCCGCCGATGTGCCAGCGGTGAAGATCCACAACATCGCCGACCTGATGCAGCACCCCCAAGTGCTGGCGCGCGGCAATTTTGTCGACCTGCCCGACCACGACCGGGGCGATGTGTGCCTGACCGCCCCGGTGCCGCGCCTGGCCCACGGCCCGGCCGCCCTGCGCTGGGTGGGCCAGGACCTGGGCGAATCAACCCTGGCCGTGCTGCAGGGCGAGTTGAAGCTGAGCGATGCCCAGATCGCCGGCCTGCGCGAGCGCGGCATCATCGGCGGCCCCGCGCTGCCGGCCACCACCGGAGGTGCCGCATGAACTGGCCCAGCGTGATCCTGAGCGAAGAGGTGATCCGCGAAGGCTTCGGCATCGAGGACGTCAACATACCGCTGGTTGACAAGGTGGCGCTGATCGAGGCGCTGTCCGACACCGGCCTGCAGCGCATCACCCTGGGCGCCTTTGTCAGCCCGCGCTATGTGCCGCAGATGGCCGGGTTCGACGCGCTGCTGCGGGCCTTCAAGCCCCGGCCCGGTGTGGACTACCTGACCTTTGCGCACACCCCCAAGGCCCGCAAGCTGGCCGAGGCCTTCTCGCCACCGCTGACGGTGGACCAAGACATCTGCACCCTGTTCATCGACATCTGTGACGTCCACCAGCGCCGCAATGTCAACCGATCCATCGAACAAGCTATGCAAACCTGGCCCGAAGTGATCCAGGATGCCACCGGGCGGGGCGTGACGAAGGCCCGCGTGGGCATCGCCTCAGCCTGGGGCTCCAACTTTCTGGGCCGCTTCTCGCAAAGCTATCTGCTGGATTCACTGCAGCGCCAGTTCGACATCCTGGAGGCCGCCGGCCTGCAGGTGGTGGAGATCGGCCTGCACGACTCCCAGAGTTTTTGCCTGCCGCACCGCATGGAAGTCGATCTACAGGCCCTGCTGCAGCGCTGGCCGGCTATCAAGCACTACCACCTGCACATGCACGATGCCCGCGGCATGGCCCTGCCCTGCATCTATGCCGCGCTGCGCACGCTGGACGCCAGCCACAGCTTGCTGTTGGAAAGCACCTTGGGCGGCATCGGCGGCGGCCAGTACTGCGGCAACGGCACTGCGTCGGGCATGGCCGCTACCGAGGACCTGGTGCACATGCTGGACGGCATGGGCATCGCCACCGGGGTGGACCTGGGCCGGCTGATCGACTGCGTCTGGCTGCTGGAGCGCATCATCGGCCGCAGCGCCTTCGGCCATGTCTCCAAGGCCGGGCCTCGGCCCACCGCGCCGGCTGAGTTCTATGACCCCAACCTGCCGGCGGTTGAAAGCCTGGCTGCGGCGCGGCATTTCAGGCTGGGCCCGGCGGCGCTGGCCGGCGAGGGCTGGACGCCCTGGCGTGAGCCGATCACGGGCCCCTTCCTCACCGACCCCTTCCCCACCAACCCATTCGTTGACGACCCCACCCGGAGCACCCCATCATGAATTTCAGCCTCACCGAAGACCAGTTGGCGATCCGCGACTCGGTGCGCAAGTTCGCCGAGGCCGAGTTGCTGCCGATGTACCAGCACTGGGACCGCTCGGGTGAGTTCCTGCCCAAGAGTTTTACTGACAAGCTGGCCGAGATGGGCCTGCTGCGCCTGCGCCTGCCCGAGAAGTACGGCGGCCAGGGCTATTCCTTCGTCGATTGCGGCATCGTCTGCGAGGAGATCGGCCGCTGCGACCACCAGATCCGCTACATCGTCAGCAACGCCATCCACCTGGGCGAGATGGCCTCGTCCATGCACCCCGATCTACAGGACGAATGGATCCCGCGCATCGCCAATGGCGAAATGATGTCGCTGGCCTTCACCGAGCCCGGCGGCGGCGCTGACGCCGGCAATATCCGCACCAAGGCAGTTCGCGATGGCGACGACTGGATCCTCAACGGCGAGAAGACCAGCATCACCTTCACCGGCGTGTCCAAGGTGGTGTTTGTCTCGGCACGCACCGGCGGCCCGGGCCCGCGCGGGCTGTCCTTCTTTCTGGTGCCCACCGATCTGCCGGGCGTCAAGACCAGCAACTTCGAGCGCATGGGCCAGAAGCTCGA